>CAZMBU010000045.1:0-6351 GCA_964564565.1 uncultured Dehalococcoidia bacterium
ACAGAATCTGTTTTCCTGGATTTCAATCTGTTTAGCAATGTCCTTATATCAGGTGGCATAATAAAAATTGTTGTTGCATTTACGAATTTTTCTTTCAATTTTTTAACGCCCTGTATATCAGTTTTAATAATTATTTTATTTTTATTTTTTAAATTATTATTAATTTGATCTTTAGGTACTCCATAAAAATTTCCATAAACCTTTGACCATTCGATTAATTTATTCTTTTTTATTAAATTCTCAAATTCTTTTTTATTTACAAAAATATAGTCTTTATTATTAATTTCATTTACTCTTATTTTTCTTGTTGTGATAGTTACAATATTTTTTATATCTGAATGAGAGTCATGTAAGGTTTTTATTACAGTATCTTTTCCAACACCAGAAGGTCCTGATATAAGAAATATTGTATTTTTTTTATTCATATCAATATAATATTAAAAATTATCAATTTGATCCCAGAAATTAGGATAAGAAATATTAGCAGCCTCGGCATTTGTGATTGTGGTTTGCCCTTCTGTTAATAACCCTGAAATTCCCAGCATCATTGCAATCCTATGATCTCCATGGCTATTTACCTCTGATCCTTTTAGGTTTGGACTGTTTTTGATTATCATTCCATCTTTTGTTTCTGAAATATCTGCACCTAGTTTAAATAATCCTTGAACTGTAGCTTTTATTCTGTCAGATTCTTTTACTCTTAATTCTTGTGCATCTTTGATAACAGTTTTACCTGAAGCAAAACATGCAGCTAATGAAAGTATTGGTATTTCATCAATAATTTTTGGGATTATACTTCCTTCAATAGTGATGCCAGTAAGATTACTGGATTTTACAGTTAAGTCTCCTCTTGGTTCACCTAATTCTGTTTTTTGATTTGATATATTTATGTTAGCTCCCATCTCGGTAAGTACTTCAAGTATTCCTGTTCTAGTAGGATTTAAGCCGATATTGGGTATGAATAATTCTGCATTTTTATGGCAAGATGCTAATATTATCCAAAAAGCTGCAGAACTAATATCCCCGGGAATTACAACGCTTTGTGCCTTAAGTTTTGAATTTTCTATTGATATTTTTCTATCAGTAATTTCTATTTCAGCACCCATAGCTTTCATCATTCTTTCTGTATGATCTCTACTTTTTGAAGGTTCCGTTATTGTAGTAACTCCATTAGCATACGCACCTGCTATAAGAATACATGATTTTACCTGAGCACTTGAAACCGGGCTTTTGTAATTTATACTATTTAAATCAGACCCTATAATTTCGAATGGTGCTCTAACTTCATCATTTGAAGAATTATTTAAGGATCTTATGTTAGCTCCCATTAATTTTAAGGGGTTTGCTATTCTATTCATTGGTCTTTTACTGAGTGAATTATCTCCTGTAAGCAAGGTATTAAATTTTTGACCTGCTAGTAATCCGCTTATTAATCTCATACATGTCCCGCTATTACCACAATCTAAAGAAGATTCAGGTTCTTTGAATCCATATTTCCCATTACCAATGATTGTGAATGAGTGAATTGGATGATTATCTTGCTGATCAATTCTATGTGTTATTTTTGTACCTAATGATTTTAGGCATCTTATTACTGATTCTTGATCATCCCCAACGCAGAAATTTATCACTTCAGCTGTTCCTTTGGCCATGGCATTAAGGATTGCTGCTCTGTGGGAAATAGACTTGTCCCCGGAAATTCTAATAATGGAATTAATATTTTGCGGTTTGGATATTGTTTTTTTCAATTTATCACTTTGTTTTCTTATATCGCCATATATCTCTAGATTTGGCTTTTTCTCGATCAATGTTTTTTTGTACTAAATTCTCTGATACTAAAAATCCGGCCATGGCTTGCCCTGAAGATAAAATATTTGAAGAGGGGTCGTTTTCATTACTCCCAGTTACTCCTAATTCCCATCTCATTCGACTTTCCCATCCGTTAATAAGATAATCTAGTAAAGTGTGATCATCTTCTGATATTTTATTGTTCATAATTGATATTTCATTAAATATTTCTTTCATCCAATGTTTAGAAAGATCAGTAGTAGAATTTAATATTTCAAATATATCTTCGGGATCTGTAGTACTTCCTGTAGTTAAATCTTTAAACTCTTCGTTTGCCAAATTAGACATTTCTGTCCAGGAACTAGAAGCTTCTATTTTTTTTACCAGTGAAAAAGAAATTAATTTAGGAATTAAAGTTGTAGCTGCATAGTAACTGTCAAATTCTTGTGGTTCTATAAAATATGGCTTCATTTCTATACTTTCTATCATTTGAACAAGTATTTGATAGAACGAATCATTCACATTTCCGCCTGGCATTAACAAGCATTTTTGATCCTCAAAGATATTATCAGATTTTGAATATTGAATATTTACATTTGATACCAAATAAGCGGATACATAACTAATGTTGTTATTTAAATTTTTATTTGCCCATTCTATTGCTTTAGATTTTGCGGGAGAAAAATCAACAAGAAGTAGTTGTTTTTCATTATCTTTAGTTACAGCTTGGATAATGTCATTTCTGTATTTAACCATGCAGTCTATAAAGATAATGTCATGAGACGATAAACTTTTTATGTTTTTATGTATTTTGTTGAAAATTTTAGAATCTTTTAATTTTGAATCTAAGGAATTATCAACTGCTAATCCATGTATTTCAAAATCATTATTTTGTTTGATTTTTTTGGCAAATTCTAAAGAAAGTTCAGAGTTTATTATAAAAGATATAATAGCCATATTTAAATATTTGGAATGTTATAAATTAGTGAGCGCCGCCACAACCACATCCGCCGCCTCCGCCGCAGCCGCCGCCGCCGCAGGCACATCCACCACCCCCGCCGCCGCAGCCACCGCCTCCGCAGCCACCACCACCACTGCCGCAACCGCCATCGCCACCACCACAAGCACATCCACCTGTATTGTTCGGATTACTGATAACAAATCCACTTCTCATGATTGAGTCAATATAGTCTATTTCGGAACCTTGTAAAACATCAATGCTATTTTCATCTACAAGAACTTTTACTTTTTCAAATTCGAAAACCTGGTCATTTTCTGCTGGTGTTTCTTCAACAGCAAACATATATTGTATACTTCCCCCAGGAGAAGGCATTGCAAGAACTCTTAACATAGCAGTTTCAGACTGCTCTTTTGAAAGTATATCTTGAACTTTTGTAATTGCTTTAGGTGTTAAAGTAATTATTGATTCAGTTGTCATGATAATAATCTCATATTTATTTAATATTCATATAATACAAGAAATATTATTTTATGTCTTTATTTAATGATTATTAAATAAATTAATTTGCAAAAAACATTAATATACGATTTGCAATAATTTCAAGTATTTCCAAACCTATGATTGCAATCATAGGTGAAAAGTCAAACATACCAAATGGTTTAACATATTGTCGTATTTTTCCCAATAAAGGTTCAGTTATCTGATATGTTATTCTTGAAATAGGATTATAAGGACTTATTTTTATCCATGATAATATAATCCTTATAATTAAGGCGAAAAAAAATATTCTTGTAAAAATGAAAATGATATTACTGATTAAGATGTAAATATTCATTGAGATTTACCTAATTCTAACCCTCTTTCATGTGCTGCTTTTATAGCTTCAATAATAATTTTATTAAAATTGTTTTTCATAAGAACTTTTAGTGCGGCTTCTGTCGTACCTCCAGGTGAAGTTACATTTTCTCTTAATGTCCCTGGTGTTTCTTCAGAAAAGCTTAATAAATTTATACTGCCATCAATCATCTTAGTAGTTAAATCTTTTGACAAATTACTCGGTAACCCAATATTTTTGCCAGCCTCAATTAAAGATTCTATAAATAAAAATAAGTAAGCAGGCCCACTTGCAGATAATGCGGTAGCCATATCAATTAATTCTTCTTTTTCAACATAAAAATCACTTCCTATTGATGCAAGAATAGATTTGATTTGTTTTATATGAGTTGAATCAGTTTCTTTAGTATGCGTCCAAACAGATACACTTTTTTTAATCTGCGCTGGAGTATTAGGCATAATTCTTATTATAGAATTGTGATTGAATAATTTACTTAAGGTTTGGATTTGTGTACCAGCAAGAATAGAAACAATTGTCTGATTATTTTTAAATTGATTTTTTAATTCATTTGATAATGTTTTGATATCCTGAGGTTTGATGCAAATAAAAATTATATCTGCATTTTGTATAACATCAAGATTATTTGTGAATTTATTAATACTATATTTTTCATTCATATAAGTAGTTTTTTTATCGTCTTTATCTGTGCAATTTATGGAATTAGGTGAAAGTGTGTTTGATTCAGTAATACCACTTATCAAAGCTTCAGCCATTTTCCCGGAACCAATAAATGAAATTTTCATTATTGATCCTTAGTATTGTATTGAAATTTAGGAAGAGATTTGTTCTCTGCAACATGTATTGCTAATTTGATTGATTCTTTGAAACTAGTATGGTCAGCAATTCCTTGATCTGCTATATCAAAAGCAGTTCCATGGTCTACTGATGCTCGAATAAAAGGTAACCCTAGATTTAAACTTACACTATGTTCCCAATTATGTACTTTTATGGGAATATGTCCCTGATCATGATATTGTGCTAATACGACATCATATTCACCATTGATTGCCTGGTTAAATATTGTGTCAGCCGGGATAGGTCCTTTTACATCAATACCTTCTGACTGTGCTTTAGAAACAGCAGGAAGAATATGTTCTTTTTCTTCTGTTCCAAACAAACCTCCATCAGAGCCATGAGGGTTTAATGCAGATACACCAATCTTTGGTTTTTTGAATCCATATTTTTTAAAATCAGTGTGTATTAATTCTATTTTTGAATAAACATTTTTAAAAGTGACGTAATCACATGCCTTTTTTAAAGATTTATGGGTGCTTAAATGCACAACACGTAACCCTGGTGTCATTAACATTGTAGCAACATTTTCGGATTCTGTTTGTTCCTGAAATAACTCCATATGTCCTATAGCTTTACTGCCGGCCAAACCACATGATTCTTTATTTATAGGGCATGAAACAACAGCAGCTACTTGTTTGCTATGTGCTAGTCTTCCAGAATGCAGAACCCATTTCATCGAAGCATCGCCTGCCACAGCAGATATAACACCTGGTGAAATTTTACTAAAATCTAAATTTGAATCATCCATTACAGGTATTATTTCTGAGTTTAATTCAGATATTCTAGAGAGAGAATCAATTTTTAAGAATTTTAAATGAGTTTTGATTAATTTATCTATATGTTCTAACGCATCAAAATTACCCAAAATCAATGGTTGAAAATCATATTCAAATATTATTTCACTTAAAGATTTGCATATGATTTCTGGCCCTATTCCGCAAGGGTCTCCCATGCTTATAGCTATTATAGGTTTGTTTTTTATAGGCATTTGAATTACAGTATTTAAATTTATAAATTATAAATTTAAATTATTAACCACATTTTGAATACCCACATTCATGGCAATTTAAGCAACCTTCTTCAAAAATTAAATTCGAGCCATGACATTCTGGGCAAGGCATTCCAATTTTTGGTTGTTCAGTAATTGTATCTTTGCTTTCAGAATTGTGATTGGCCCCATTCCCGTTACTTTGATCTGATGTTGTGTTATTACTATCAGATTGAGTTATATCTATACCTATTTTTTCTATTGAGTCTACAGATGAATGTTTAGCTAAAACGTGAGCAACAGCATCTGGTGCTGATAATATCAATTTTCCATTATCCCACACTGGTAAATCAGATATACCTCTTAATTCATTTACTATTTCTTTAGGTTTAATTCCCGATCTTAAAGCAAGTGAAATCAATCTGGAAACGGCTTCTAAATTTGCTGAATCACTTGACCCGGCCTTGCCAAGATTTGTAAATACTTCGAAAGGGTCAGACTGTTGATCGAAATTAACAGTTACATACATGTTTCCATGCCCGGTTCTGATTTTTTCAGTTACGCCAGGTACAGTTGATGGGCGATTTCTTGGTTGAGGCACATTTGTTTCAAGAACTTTTTCAACATCATTTGTTGTTTTATTGTTATTTGTTGAAACTAATACTTCTTTTTCTCGGCTGCCTGCTCTGTAAACAGTTATCCCTTTGCAACCTAGCTCCCATGCTAAAGTATATGCTTCTTCAACATCTTCTTTAGTGGCTTCATTTGGTAAATTTATAGTTTTGGATATTCCACTATCGATATATTTTTGAAATACGGCCTGAGTTTTAACATGCCATTTTGGTGATATCATTGGGCTTTCTACAAAAATTTTGTTTTGTTCATCTGACATCAGAGATCTTATATCTCCTCCACCGTCTAGAT
>CAZMBU010000046.1:0-6313 GCA_964564565.1 uncultured Dehalococcoidia bacterium
ATCAACTAATAATGTTGAACATTTCAACGAATTACCTCTCCGAGCAAAGGAATACATCAGCTATTTATCTGAATTGATGGAAACACAGATTAAAATAGTTTCAATAGGACCAGAACGAAATCAAATTATCTCAAAATAAATGATTCAATAAATGTCATTACTGACCAAAGCCAGTATGATTTAGACGTGGTATTTATTGCCACTCATGCTGATCAGGCAACCGAAATCCTTAGAAATAGATTTGTTAAAGAATATGGGATTTTATCGACTTGGAATTATTCTAAGAATAATATTTATTTACATAAGGATACTCGTTTATTACCTCCGAAAAAAAGATACTGGGCTTCATGGAATTATATGGATATTAATAATGATACGGATAAAATAAGTATTTCTTATAATATGAATTTTTTAAACAAATTAAATACTAATAATACTTATATAGTTTCTTTGAATCCATTTTTGGAACCAAAAAAAGATAAAATATTGTATAGAACATTATATGAACATCCTGTATATGATAAAAATTCATTAAAAACACAAGTTAATCTAAGAAAATTAAATGGTAAAAATAATATATTTTTTGCAGGAAGTTATTTTGGTAATGGATTTCATGAAGATGCTGTAAGGTCTGCATTTCAATCTTATAATGATTTTAAAAATAAAGGTAATTAACTTGAATTCAAAAATAATAAAATCACAAATTTATCATCAAAGATTAGGAAAGAAATCAAATTCTTTTTCATATAATGCTTTAATGTTTTTAATAGATTTGGATGAATTGGAAATATTGAATTCAACTTTAAAATTGTTTGGATACAATAAATTCGGTATATTTAAATTTTCTGACAAAGATTATCTGACACAAAATAATCTTTCAACTTTTCAAAATGTTATGAATTGGTTAAAAAAGTATAAGTTAAGCAATTCTGTATCTAAAATTTATTCTTTGACTACTGTTAGATTTCTTAATCATACATTCAATCCTATTACTATTTATTATATTTTAGATTCAAGTAATAAAATAATTTGTCATATAGCTGAAGTTAATAATACTTTTGGAGATGGACATGTCTATGTTTTAAGAAATGGTAAAAATGATAAACAAAATATAATTGCATATAACATTGATAAAACTTTTAAAGTCTCTCCTTTATACGAAATTTCTGGGCAATATGAATTTCGATTTAGTTCAGAATTTAAAAATAGTATGGCAGTTCATATTGATTTAATTCAGAATTCACAAAAAGTATTTAAATCTGGATTCAAGGGTAGTTCAGTTGAATTCAATGACAAAAATTTATTGAAATTTATTTTTAAAATGCCATTGAATAATTTTTTAATTATTCCAAGAATTTTATATCAAGCTAGTAAAATGCATTTTATTCAAAAAATACCGTTTGCTAATAAAGATGTTCCGAAACATAAAGATACGTACAAAGCATCTTATCCGCCATATATTAGGATATTATAAAAATTAATCTGATGAAGGTAATCTTTTAGGTTTAACCTCAGTCATAGACACGTTGTCACATGAAATAATTCCCTGGCCAGCCTTAGTACAAAGAACAATAATGCCACTTTTTGATTCATAACGTTTTCCTAATGTATTGCCTGGACCTTCAATTTTATTATCAGAGGGAATTTCAGAATTTTCTTTTGAATCAATGAGATTTTTACCAGCATTAGATAAAGTACCATCACCTGTTTTAACTACCATAAATTCAGATCCGGTCAATGAACATTTTAATCTGGAACCTACTTTTATATCCATTTTTTACTCCTGTTACTTTATATATTCTTTTATATCGTTATGCAATGCATCGGAAATTTGTTCAATATTGTCTTCTGATAAATTCATAGGATGAACTGTCATAAAGTTTTCACTCAATCCCTTTTCATTTAGAAATAAACCACTTTTAATTTTAAGGCTGTTACACAATTCAAAGGCATCAATATTTCCCGTATGAATATTCAGTGTAGGATATTCCTCGCTATTAGAAGGAGTATTTATTGAAGTTTCTATATTTGGGAGTGATTTTATTTTATCATCAATAATAGATAGATATTTTTTACAATTTGCCATTTCTGCATTGATATCTTTTTCAATAAATAATCTTAAAGCAACAAGCAGTCCTGCAATTTCTTCTTTTGCCACTTTAAAACCTCTTCCGATTCCATGTCTTGGGATAGCACTGATTTTAGATTTATCAATTAAATTTGAAGGAGGATTCCATATTTCATAATATTCATCCATATCTAAAGATTGCAAAGCAACTGAACTTATATAATCTTTTTTACCACATAATATTCCTGATGATTGGGGTCCTTTAATTGCTTTCCCACCGCTGAATGCAACTAAATCTGCACCCATTTCTATAAATTTCCTCAAATTTTCTCTAGGAGGTAATTGTCCCGCCGCATCAACAATGACAGGCAAGTTATTTTTTTTTGCTACTTTGATCACTTCTTCAAAAGGAGGTTCAGAGTCTTGGGTAGCTACGTAAACTATGCCTGCTGTTTTTTCATTGACAACTGATTCGTACTCCCAAGCCTCAGTTCTTCTTACTCCAGCTCCTGACAAGATTTCATTCATCCCTACTTCAATTGTTTCACCGCCAGCCAATCTAAAAGCGTGGTCGTATCCATTTCTATGTTCTCTTGAAATAATAAATTCATTTTTATCATCTTTAACACTTGGAAGGTTCTCCATTTTTGATGGGTCAAGGCCTGCAAGTATGGCTGCTGCAGCCATAGTTAGCCCTGCAGATGCCCCGGAGGTTACATAAGCAGATTCAGATCCGGTAATTTTAGATATGTATTCTGATGCACTGGCTTGTAATTCTGTCATATCAACTGATAGTGTTGATGCGTTTACCATAGCATCTGCAACCTCTTTTGCTAATATGGGACCACCCACTCTAGTAGAAGCTCCTGCCAAATTATGTATTGTTCTTGCGCCAAATTCTTTATATATATTCATTTGTAACCTCAAGTTTTATTAGATAAATTAATTATTATGCATTTTTGCCCAAAACACAATTTTAAAATATAAAAAATTATGATTTTGAAAAATTTATTAATTTATTTGCTATTAAAACTTGTTCTTTTAAACTTTCTTTGTCAGCATTATTATTGTCAAAAAGTATTAAATTGTAATTTGTAATACCAACATTACTTAAAGAGGTAAGCAATTTTATATATACATTTAATTTATTTGATTCAAAACTAGTTTTGTAAGTATGATAATTTCGATCAAAAAAACTGTCGTTTGGTAAGTTCATTCTTATGCTTACATAAATTGGAATTTTTATTTTATCAGAAAATTTTTTATTAAAATTTGTAATAAAAGTTTTGTACATATTTCCATCGTATATTGGATTGCTGATCAAATATGATGATCCCAATTTAATTTTTTTATCAATAAGGTTTAAATATTTATTGTCAGTTTGATCTATTTCTACTGTACTTCCAAATATACAGTCGGTTTTTGATTTAAGTTCATTACCAATAAAGTCATACCCTTTATTCATTTGATTTATGGAACTCATTACTTTTGTAGTTTTCTGTTCGTAAACAGCTTTTGAATCTTTTGATTGTTTTTCTGGTGATTTTTGTAAACTTGTGGCATCACCTTTTGTAATTAAAAAATTATTTAACTTAAATAATTCGGCACCTAATATTCTTGATTGAATGAATCTAAGATTTGTGTCTACAGTGTTAATAGTGATAATTACTGATTTATTATATTTTTGTTTTATATGATAAGCCAATGATGAAGGGTCAGTTCTAACTGATGAAATTTGAGGGACGATTATTGTATTACAATTAATTTCGGAAATATAATTTAATAATTCAGTGTTTCCGCTTTTATATACAGGTATAGTTACAATAAATTTTTCTTTCATAATTAAATTATATATTAGATATCTAATATATAATTAAACTATAAGATAATTTATCTCCAGGCTATCCCATTCTTTTTTGCTGGTACTAATGAAACTCTGTGTCCCTGACCGCATTTAAACCTTTCTTCTCTTAAATCTTTTCTTTTCCCCGATAATGAGGTTTGTTCCATTGACGAATCACAAAATGGGCAATTAACATCAAAAACTATTCTGTTTTTTATTCTTATTACTTTAACGTGTGTTAGTTTGTCTTTGAAATTTTCTGAATGCCCTTTATATCTAACCATGTACCTGGTCGCAGATCCAACTACAGTACTTCCAGGTGATTGTATTTTCTCCAATTCGCTTGAGTAATCAACATAACCGCACTGCAGGCATTGCGGTTCATAGTATGTTTTTACTATAGTACTGGAACATTTTGGACACTGTGCTTTGCCCTGACTACCTAAAGGTTTAACTTCAGATAAGTTTGTATTATTTTTTAAAGTTTCTGCTGGCTGTTGCATAATAATCTCCACTTCAATTAATACTATTTTAATACTTGTTTAAAACTTGTCAAGTACATTTTTAATATTTATGCATATATTTTTGAATTTTTTTTTGTGTTAATTTTAGGTAATAATGTTTGACACTGTTATGAATAAGAAGAGATAATTTTATGTGTCCTTTCTAATTTATCTATTAATTAGGTGTTAAATGAAAATTTTAGTATGCGTAAAAGAAGTTATAGATCCAGAAGTTCCAGTAAGTTCTATTGATATAGATTCAAATGGATGGAATTTCAAACCGAAACAAGGAGTATCTACTGTATTGAACGGTTTTGATGAAAATGCGATAGAAGCTGCACTACAGTTAAAAGAAAATATAGGAGATGTTGAAATTTCAGTTTTATCTATTGGGAAAGATTTTAGTATGGATGTAATTAAAAAACCCTTGTCAATGGGATGTCAAAATTTATTCTTGGTAAAAGATGAAATGCTTGAAACATCTGACCCGTTTACTACTGTTAGTGTTCTTTATGAAACAATAAATAAAATAGGTCCTTTCGATCTTATTCTTTGTGGTAGACACGCATCTGATTGGGATAACGCACAAGTTCCTATAGGATTAGCTGAAAAGCTAGATCTTGATTGTATTACTTTAGCTAAAAGTATTGAGTGTAACAATAATGATATAACGATAGAAAGAGTTATTTCAGGTGGTACAGAAATTGTTAAATCTGAGCTGCCTGCATTAGTTACTGTAAGTAATGAATATGGTGAACCAAGATATCCTAATTTAAGAGGTATTATGGCGGCAGGAAAAATTCAGCCAGAATTTTTTACATTAACTGATTTAGGAATTTCTGCAGATGATATTAAGGATATTAACGAAATTACTGATATATATATACCGGAAAAAAATTCAAATTGTGAATTTATAGCAGGAGAAGATGAATACGATATAGGCAGAAATCTGGCACTTAAACTCAGGGATAATAATTTAATTTAATTGGAGAAAATTTTGAATAATGTTTTAGTTTTAGCAGAATTAAATGGTAATGATTTAGATAATGGGGTATTTGAACTGTTATTTTTATTAAATAGTCTAGATATTTCTGATAACGAAATAACCGTAGGAGTGTTTGGAGATGATCTGCAAGACAAAGACGGGATTTTGAAACAAATACCCTGTTCTAAAATTTTAGCGCATTCTAGTATTGATACTAACAATCTGAATCCAAATATTTTGTCAAAGTTAGCAAGTAATATAGTTGAAAACCTGCAACCGAATAAAATTTTAATATCTAAAACAAATTTAGGGCAGGATTTAGCCCCAAGATTAGCTTTTAAATTTGGTTGGGGACTAGTGAATGATTGTTTGGGAATTGAAAAAAATGAAAATAATGAATGGACAGGAATTAGACCAGTCTTTGGTGGGAATTTTATGTCTAAAATAAATATTAAAACACAAACTGAAATTTATTGCGTAAGACCAAAAGTATTTGATTCTTTAACTGATAAAACAATATCTCCTGAAATTGAATATATTGATTATACAGATGATTTGGAAACTAAAACTAAAGTGATAGAAAGAATAAACGAGCAATCTGAAGGAATAAGATTAGAAGATGCTGACATAGTAGTCGCTGGAGGAAGAGGCCTTGGTGGACCTGAACCTTTTGATACTTTAAATGAAATTGCTGACCTACTAAATGCTGCTGTCGGAGCATCAAGAGCAGTCTGTGATGCAGGTTGGATGGATCATTCCTATCAAATAGGTCTTACTGGTAAAGATATCTCTCCTAATTTGTATTTAACTGTGGCAATTTCTGGAGCAAGTCAGCATATGGCAGGATGTGGCAATTCAAAAAATATTGTTTCAATTGATAAAAATGCTGAAGCGAATATATTTAATGATGCTGC
>CAZMBU010000047.1:0-6289 GCA_964564565.1 uncultured Dehalococcoidia bacterium
CATTGATTTCAGGCTACTTCGTGAATTTGCACAAAAAATAGGCATTTTATTAAGAAGAGAAATTGAAGCTCGATTGATTGCGCAATTCAAAAAATATTTAAGCTCAGAATTTGGTGAAAAAAAATCCAAACATATAATCAGAGAAGTAATAAAAGGTGTGGCCATAGATCAAGGACGTGAATTGTCAAAATTAAATGGGAATTCTTTAAATGCATTTATAGAAAGACAGGAACCTTGGACCAGAGACGGATCTTTAGAGACAGATATAATAAAAAAAGATAATAAGAGTTATCATTACAATGTTACAAGATGTAAATATGCTGAAATGTATAAAGATATGGGAATACAGGATTTAGGTTTTGATCTTTCATGTAATAGAGATTTTACATTAGTAGAAGGGTTCAATAAAAATATTAAGTTAAAAAGAACAAAAACATTGATGCAAGGTGATGATTTCTGTGATTTTAGATATGATGTTAGCGATTAATTGTTTAAATATTTATGATTCCATCTAAATTAAAATTAAAAAACTTTATGTGCTATAGAGGCGCAACTGAAGCCTTAGATTTTGATCAATTTGATGTGGCTTGTATTACCGGTGATAATGGAAATGGGAAATCAGCTTTATTTGAAGCTATCACATGGGTCATTTGGGGGAAAACAAAAGTTTTACTTTCTAAAGATCTTATTACAAAAGGTGAAAATGATATGGGGGTTGATTTCGAGTTTTTTATTGATTACATATCTAATGATTCTGAATTAATTAACAAATATAGAATAATAAGATCTATACGGACAAAATCAGGCGGATCTATTTTAGATTTACAACAGTATGATGGTAGTAATTATGTGTCTATCAGCAGTGATACTATTCCCGAAACACAAAAGCAAATTATAAATTTAGTTAATATGGATTACGAAACATTTGTTAACACTTCATATTTGATGCAAGGGAATGCAGACAGATTTACTACCTCAAAACCGGATGAGAGAAAAGATATTTTGTCAGCTATTTTGAATTTGGATTATTATCAAAATTTAGCAGACTATACTAGGAATATTTTGCGTAATACAGATGCTTCAATAAATGCGAATAATATTCTGGTTGAAAGAACACGATCAGAGATTTTTGATTTAGATCCAAATAATAATGGAATTAATTTTATTGAAAAAGAAATTGTAAATTTAAATCAGAATATAGAAAAGTTAAATAATCAAAAATTGGAATTCCAACAAAACCTTCAACTTCATAATAAATATATGAATGATATCTCAAAACTTCAGTCTGACAAACAATTACTTTCAATTTCATATGAAAATAACATTAATACAGTCAATAATTTAAATGATCTTTTAATGAAAGATCAAGAATTATTAAATGAATCAGAAAATATTACCAATCAATATAATGAAGCGATTAATAAACAAAAAGAGTTAGATGATTTATCTATTGCTTCCCGCAAATTTCAAGATATTAATGATAAATTGAATTCATTGCAAAACGAATTGGATATTAGAATTAATAAGTTGGAAATAGAATTAAGAAATTTAAATAATAATGTAGAAAATTTAAATAATAAAATTAATCAATCTAATTTATTATTACAAGACAAAAGGAAAAATTTATCTCGCAATAAGTCTGAATTGATTGAATTAAATAAATTAAATGAAAATTATTTAGACTTATCTAATAAATTTAGTTCTGAAATTACAGAATTTAAAAATAAATTAGTGACTTTACAAGCTTCTAATAAAGATCATGAAAATAAATTGATTTTATTGCAAGAAGAGCATAAAATTTGTCCGTTATGTAAATCAGGATTGAGCGATAATGCAAGAAAATCAATTGTTTTAGATTTAAATAATAAAATCCAAACAAACAATAAAAATATAAATGAAATAAAAAGTAAATCAGATGAATTGGCAAAAAAATTATATGATATTCAAGATAAATACAAAGACATTAATCAAAATTCAATTGAACTAAGTAGTTCTATAAATTTATTAAATAATGATTTTATTAGAATTGAAAAAGAAATAGAATCAGATCAGAATCAGATTTTAATTTATAAAAATCTGGTGAAAGATACAAATAATTTATATGAAAATGATCAGAAAGTTCAAATTAATAACAATAAAATTTTAGAACTAAATTTACTTATAGAAAATTTAAAATTTGATCAAGAGAGATTTGATATATTAATAAACGAAGTTCCCCGATTTACAAGTGAATCTGAAAAGAATCTTTTTCTTTTGAATCAAGCTAAAGAGAGAATAAAAGAAAATCAAGTTACAGTAAATAACCTAGAAAATGATTCAGAAATTATAAAAAACCAAATAGAAGCATTGGAAAGAAATATAACAAACATAAACCATGACATTGATTCATTGAATATCAAACCTGGCTTGGCTGAAAATATCGATTTATCATTAGATGATTTGAAAAAAACATTAATGTTAAAACAAAATAGCTTTGAATTTTTAATTTCAAAAGAAAAATATTTGGATGAAACATTAAGTAATAATAAGGATTTGTATCTTAAGTCTGAAGATTTGAAATTTCTTGAATTAAGTTTTAGCAGAAATGGTATTCAGGCTTTAATTATAGAAAATGTTTTACCTAGTTTAGAATTCGAAGCTAATAAATTATTGTCTTATTTAACTGAAAATCAATTATCAATTAATTTACAAATTAGAAAAGGTAGAAGATTAAAAAATACTGAAGATTATTCTCAGGAAATAGATATTATTATTGGAGATGAAAATGGTGCTGTACGAGAATATGAAACATATAGTGGAGGCGAATCATTTAGAATAGATTTTGCGATTAGAATTGCTTTATCTAGGTTGGTTTCTTTAAGATCAGGCGTGCGATCTCCAATATTATTTATTGATGAGGGTTTTGGCTCGCAAGATCAAATTGGCCAAGATAGACTAAGAGAAGCTATACAGGAAGTTAGTAATTCAGAAAATTATAAATTTAAAAAAATCATTGTTATAACACATTTAGATTCATTAAAAGAATCATTTGGTGTGGCATTAGAAGTGAGAAAAAGTGAGAATAGTTCTTATTTTTCCTTAAATTAATTTATAATTGTATTTCTTTTAAATTTTTATCAATTATTAATTTTGGTTCGGTAATTTCTTGTACATCTTTAATTTCCCATCCAGGTAAAATTTCTTTTAGTACCATAGATTCATTAATTATTTCTATCACTGCAACATCTGTTACTATAGTGTTTACACACTTGGATCCCGTGATTGGTAGTGAACAGTTATTTACTAGTTTAATATTTCCATTCTTATCTGTGTGTTCCATTGCTATAATTAATTTTTTAGCGCCTATTGCTAAATCCATAGCGCCACCTATATTACCTGATTTTCTATTTGTTAATTTCCAATTTGCCAAATCACCTTGTGCAGATATTTGATATGCTCCAAGGACAGCAACATCAATATGTCCACCTCTAATCATAGCAAAAGATTCTGCTGAATCAAAAACACTTATACCAGGGTTATCCCAACTTAAATATTGGCCTCCAGCATTTATTAAATTTGTATCTTCTTTTCCCTCTGATGCCATTTCCCCGTAATTTAGTACACCACTCTCGCTGTGATACATAATAAATTTCTCTGAATCAATAAATTGAGGGCATAGTGTAGGTATACCTATCCCAAGGTTCACTACATTACCGTTATGGAGCTCTTTGGTAACTCTCATTGCTATTGCTTCTCTTGGTAATTTATTTTTATTATTCATAACTTTTAACTATTCTATTGATATATATTGCAGGTGTATGGATATAATGAGGGTCTATTTCTCCCGTTTCTAGTATTATTTCGGACTCTACTATAGTGATATTTGCTGCAGATGCCATAACTGCATTAAAATTTCTTGAAGTTCCTTTATATATCAAATTCCCTATTTTGTCAGATTTATGAGATTTTAATAATGCGTAATCTGCTTTTAAAGCGTATTCAAGAATATATTCTTTATTGTTGATGATTCTTGATTCTTTATTGTTTGCAAGTTCTGTTTTAACTCCGGTTGGGGTATAAAAAGCAGGTATTCCTGCTCCTCCTGCACGTATTCTTTCAGCTAAAGTTCCTTGAGGAACTAATTCTAATTCTATTTCGTTTTCATTAAAGGCTTTTTCAAAAGAAGTAAGTATTGATGGTGAAGGTGCTACGGGATAAGAGGCAATGATTTTTTTCACTTGTTTATTATCTATTAAAATACTTATGTCTATATCATTACTGCCTTCTTTAATTCCAATTCCAGTTGCCATAGTTATTCCTGCTGTGTTCCCTATTATTGTTAAATCTTTGGATCCAATTTCCATTAATCCTTTAATAAGATTTTGAGGTGTTCCGCCAGGGCCAGCACCAAATCCATCAATCATAATCGAAGCATTATCTGGTATGTCTTTTAAAGCTTCGAGAGTATTTTTATATATTTTGGAATAATTCGTCATCTGTTTATATTTAGAATTGATAAGAAGGCTTCTTGTGGTATTTCAACTTTCCCTAATTTTTTCAACCTTTTTTTACCTTCTGCCTGTTTTGCTAAAAGTTTTTTCTTTCTGGTAATATCACCGCCATAGCATTTTGCTGTTACATTTTTTCTTAGTGCCTTAACAGTTTCTCTAGCAATGATTTTACTTCCTATTGCAGCTTGGATAGGTACTTCGAATAATTGCCGAGGGATTAATTCTTTTAATTTGGATACTAATTCTTTGCCATAGTAATATGATTTTTCTTTTGAAATGAAAGTACTTAATGAATCTATTTTTTCTTGATTAATTATAATATCAAGCTTAGCCAGATTACTTTCTTTAAATCCAATTATTTCATAATCCATAGACCCATAACCCTGTGTAACAGATTTTAAATGATCATAAAATCCTATTAAAATTTCCCCAAGTGGCATTTCAAATGTGATCAAAATTCTGTTAAGAGCAGATGAATTCCCAGAAGTGTTTAAGTATTCAATATTTGATGATGTGCCACGTCTTGAAGAAATGAGATCCATGATTTTTCCTATGAATTTGTCAGGGCAAATGATGGTGGATTTAATCCAAGGTTCTTGAATGCTTTCAATTTCAGATAGATCTATTGAAGAAGGATTGTTTATTAGTTTTTCATTTTTATTTTTTAAAGTTATTTTATATTCTACACTCGGAGCAGTCATAATTATTCCTATGCCATATTCTCTTTCAATTCTTTCTTGAATTATTTCCATATGTAGTACTCCGAGAAATCCACATCTAAATCCTGGCCCTAATGCTTGTGATGTTTCTCTGCTGTAAACTATTGATGCATCATTTAACTGTAGTTTTGATAATGCTTCATCTAAGTCTAGAAATTCATTCGCGTCAAGAGGAAACATTCCTGAAAATACTTTAGGTTTTAATTCAGCCCCAGAGAAAATTGCTGTAATATTTGTGTTATTAATGTTGGTGATGGTTTCACCAACTGGAAGATTATTGAATTCTTTTAATCCTGTATAAATATATCCTACCTCTCCGAGTTTTAAAGAGGCTTTTTTTTCTTGATCTGGAGTAAATATTCCAATTTCATTTGCAGAAAAATTAGTCTGAGAGTTAATTGTTTTAAGATTAGATCCTGATTCAATTTCTCCGTCAAAAACTCTTACATAATTAATAATTCCTTTATATTGATCATATTTTGAATCAAAAACTAGTGCTCGAGTGAAATTTGTTTCACCTGAAGGAGAAGGGATTACTTTTATTATTTTTGATACAAGACTAGGTATTCCCTCCCCGGTTTTTGCGGAACACTGAAGTATTTCTTCTTTTAGAAATCCGAATGTATTAATCAATTCATCAATTACTGTTTTAGTTTGGGCAGAAGGTAAATCTATTTTATTAATTACCGGGATAATATTTAATCCCAAATCTAATGCAAGATAAGTATTGGCAATTGTTTGTGCCTGAATTCCCTGAGATGAATCTACCAATAGTATAGCACCATCTGAAGCTCTTAAACTTCTTGAAACTTCAGACGCAAAATCAACATGCCCTGGAGTATCAATTAAATTCAAACTATAAATATCGCCGTTTTTATCATGAAAAGGTAATGTTATAGCTTGAGATTTTATAGTTATACCTCTTTCTCTTTCTAAATCCATGGTATCTAGGATTTGTTCATTTTGATCTTTTATTCCTTTGGTAAATTCAATTAATCTATCAGCAAGAGTTGATTTCCCATGATCAATATGAGCTATAATACAGAAATTTCTAATGAGACTTGTATTCATATTTAAATA
>CAZMBU010000048.1:0-6269 GCA_964564565.1 uncultured Dehalococcoidia bacterium
CTTTATTTCCACAAACTATTTGTGTAATTACATCAGAAAATTCCTCTGCCTGGGAAGATATTAAAAAAGTAATTACAATGAGATATCCTTTGGTAAATTTAATATTAATTCCTACATTAATGCAAGGAGAAAATTGTATCGAGAATGTATGTAATTCTATTGATATAGCAAATAAAGAATCATTAGGTGATATTATTTTGTTGTCCCGAGGTGGTGGCTCAGAGGAAGACCTTATGCCTTTTAATTCAGAAGAAATAGTAAGATATATATTTTCATCTAAAATTCCAGTAGTTACTGGGATAGGACATGAAGATGATA
This sequence comes from uncultured Dehalococcoidia bacterium, assembly GCA_964564565.1. Lineage (GTDB taxonomy): Bacteria > Chloroflexota > Dehalococcoidia > Lucifugimonadales. The sequence goes on from CAZMBU010000048.1 coordinate 319, forward strand.
ATACACTTTCAGATTATGTAGCTGATAAAAGAGGATTAACTCCAACTGGAGCAGCTCAAATCATAACACCGGATATTAATGATTTGAGAAATGAAATTAGTAGTTTTTCTTTAAATATGCAAAAAGCATTTAAATATAATTTAGAATTTAAATTCCCTGAAATAGAGAAAGTTAAAATAAAATTACAGAATATTTATCCAAGAAAAATAGAAGTTTTAATTAGAAATATTGATCAATTAGAATTTAATTTGAATGGCAAATTATCTGATTATGTAAATACAAAAATAAATCAATTAGAATATTTAAAGCATTCTATAAGTATTTTTAATATTACTGAGATGTCAAAAAAAGGATATGCTCTTGTTGAAAACCAAAAGAAAAGAATAATTAAGTCGATTAATCAGGTAGAAAAGGGTGAAAAATTAAAAATCTTATTATCTGATGGAATATTAAATTCAAAAGTAGAAAATAAAATTAAGGAGTAACTAATGTCTGAAATTAATAGTGAAGTAAATAAAGATTTTGAAGATTTTGAAGAGAATTTATTATTATTACAAAAAATAGTTAATGAATTAGAAAACCAAGATTTATCTTTATCAGAAACAATTAAATTGTATGAAAAAGGGCAGCTATTAGTTAAACAGTGTAATAAAGCTTTAGAACAAGCTCAGTTAATTATTACTAATTATGAAAAGATTTAATTTTTCCTTACGAAAGCCTACACAGTCCATTTACCTAATTGTTTTATTCATCAATATATTTTTTTGGATAATATCCGAATTAATATTTGACGGATCATCAAATATTTTACTTACAATGGGTGCAAATTATGCTCCTTATGTAAAAAAAGGAGAAGCATGGAGACTCTTATTTTCTGTTTTTCTTCATTCTGGTATTTCACATTTGATATTTAATTCAATTGCATTATTAGCTTTTGGGAATTTAATTGAACAATTATTTGGGAAAAGAAATTTTTTAATTTTATATCTTTGTTCAGGAATTACAGGAAGTGCATTTAGTGTTGCATTAAATAATAATGCTATATCTGTAGGATCTAGCGGTGCAGTTTTTGGGTTACTTGGATCATTAATGATTTATTATTTATATATAAGAAAATTTAATCCTATCTATGCTAAAAACAATTTAATTGGAATTGTTATTTTATTAGTAATAAATTTGTTTTATGGATTAACTTATCCTAGAGTTGATAATTGGGCCCATTTGGGGGGATTACTAGGTGGAGTGTTTAGTTCATCAATGTTGTTGTATTTTAATGTCAGAAATAATATTAATTTAATTATAAGTATATTAAGTTTTATTATATGGGGATGTATGATATTTTTGTTGATAAATACATAATTTGAATTAAAAGCTAATGTTAAAAATTGGATGGTTTTCTACAGGAAATGGTAAAGGTTCTTTAGGTTTTATTGATTTTTTATTAAATCAGATCACTAAAAAATCATTAAATGTATCCTTAGAATTTGTGTTTTGTAATAGAGAATTAGGTGAGGCAGAGGGTAGTGATGAATATATAAATTATGTTATTCAAAATAATATAAATTTAATTACATTATCTTCTAAAAATTTTCAAAAAAAGAACAAATATAAAAAATTTTCAGATTGTAGAGAATTATATGATAAAGAAGTTCTTAAATTAATATCTGAGTATGAAGTGGATATAATTGTACTTGCAGGTTATATGCTTATTTTGAGTGAAGATTTATGTACAAAGTTTAAATTTATTAATTTACATCCTGCTCTCCCTGATGGACCTAAAGGTACATGGGAACAAGTAATTGTTCAACTTATTGATAATGATCAAGATTATTCAGGATTAAATGTACATATCGTTACTAAAAATCTTGATGCAGGCGAATCATTGGGATATTGTAAATTCCCAATAAAATCTAATTTATATAATAATGCATGGAATCAATTTTACTTAGAATCGGAAACTAATTATAGAAATATTATTTATGAAGATTTAGATTTGTTTACTCTTATTAGAAAACAAATATTGTTACGGGAAAAATATTTGTTAGTATTCGCTATAAATTATTTGATTAATAATAAGGAAGTATTAGAGCAGTTATTTAATCAAAAATTTAACAAAGATTTTAAATCAGTGGATTTTAGTTTGCAAATAGAAAAATTATTATTAAGCTGATTCCGATAATAAATCATCATAATTTATTTGGGTATTATTTTTATCATAAATGATAAATTTATTTTTATTATCTATAGATTGTTCAGTTACGTGAATTTTTGACAATGTGTTTTTACCTGGCAATTCATACATGATATCAATTAAAGTTTCTTCTAATATAGATTTTAATCCTCTTGCCCCGGTTCCTCTTTCTATTGCTAATTTTGCAATTTTTTCTAGAGCATTGTCATCAAATTCTAATTTAAGGTTATCTATTGAAAATAAAGTTTTATATTGTTTTATAAGTGAATTAACGGGTTTTGTTAATATGTCGTATAAATGATTTTGGTTTAATTCATGAAGATGAGCAATAACAGGTAATCTGCCAATGAATTCAGGAATAAATCCAAATTCTAATAAATCTTCCGTAGTAGCGTAATGTTCTAGTTCTTGGTTACTCGGATTATTTTTATCTGATTGAAATCCAATAGAATGGAAATTCTTTTGCACTCTATTGTTAATGATATCTTTTATACCTTCAAAAGCTCCCCCGACTATAAATAAAATATTGTGAGTATTAATTTGTAGAAATTCTTGATGAGGATGCTTTCTGCCGCCTTGCGGAGGTACATTAGACGTGGTCCCTTCTATTATTTTTAATAATGCTTGCTGAACTCCTTCTCCTGACACATCTCTTGTTAAAGAAGGGTTGGCTGATTTACGGGTGATTTTATCTATTTCATCTATATAAATTATCCCCTTTTCAGCTTTATTAATATCAAAATCTGCTGCTTGTATTAGCCTAAGTAATATATTTTCAACGTCTTCACCTACATATCCTGCTTCTGTTAAAGATGTTGCGTCTACAATTGCAAATGGGACATCTAAAATTTTAGCTAAAGATTGGGCTAATAATGTTTTTCCAGATCCTGCCGGACCAATTAAAGCTATGTTAGATTTTTCAATTGTTACATCGGATTGTTCTGAATTATGTGTATTAATTCTTTTGTAATGATTATAGACAGATACACTAAGAATTTTTTTTGCTATTTCTTGACCGATAATTGATTTGTCCAATTTAGATTTTATTGATATTGGGTATGATATTGAAGATTTACTTTCATCTGAATATTTTTTTAGATCCTTATTTTTAACATTTGTATTGGACAACATGTCTGAACATAAATTTACACAGTTATCACAAATAAATACTCGATCAGGGCCTGCTATTAGTCTATTTACCTGAGTTTGAGGTTTTTTGCAAAAAGAGCATAAATATTTTGTATTGTTATTTGAAGTATTCAATGGTTTTTCTCATTTAAATTTATTGTTTATCAAGCACTTCATCAATGAGGCCATAATCTTTGGCTTGCCCAGCTGTTAAGTAATAATCTCTGTCAGTATCTTTAGCTATTTTTTCATATGGTTGTCCCGTTGATTCAGAAATCATTTGCCTTACTTTGTCTTGAAGTCTAAGCATTTCTCTTGCTGCAATTTCTACATCAGATGCCTGACCTTGAGCTCCACCTATGGGTTGATGCATATGGACAGTAGAATTAGGCAAAGCATATCTTTTTCCTTTTGTTCCTGCACATAAAAGTACTGTAGCCATACTTGCTGCTAGTCCAACACATATTGTTGAAACATCTGGCCTAATCAAGTTCATAGTATCCAAAATTGCTAAACCAGAACTTATTACACCGCCAGGTGAATTAATATATATACTTATATCTCTTTCAGGGTCTTCTCTGTCGAGGTAAAGAAGTTGTGCTACTAATAAGTTTGCTACCTGGTCATTTATTGGAGTTCCTAGGAATATAATTCTTTCTTTTAATAATAGAGAATATATGTCAAAAGCTCTTTCTCCTCTGGTACCACTTTCTATTACCATAGGTATTATATTTTTAGGATTATTAATCATTTTTAAACTCCTTATTTTTTAGAGGGACTTACAATTGTCTTATAAATTTAATCGCTATACAATGTTTTTCAGGGTCTCTTGATATAAATATTTTGAAGCTTTTTCCAATTTCAACCTGTACTCTGCTTCCATTTGAATTCCTTCTTTGGATAATTTGGGGCTATTTTTATTATTTGATTGCTGAGCTTTTAAACTTTTTTCAGCTTCAGATAATTCTTGCTGTGTAGGTATAATATTATTTTGTTTACATACTTCCAATAAAGTGAAAGTTCTATTTAATTTTTGCAATGTTTCAACTTCTATATTTTCTTTAGTTTCATCAAGATTCTGGTTATTTTGAGTAAGATAGTCTTCAAGAGACATTTTGAATCTTTTTGCTAAATTTTCCAGTTGCTCTATTTCATTTTGAGTTTCTCTTTCAATCATGATAGGCGGGAGCTCAATATTAGATATTTTAATTAATTCTGCAATTGCATTATTTTGGTATTCAAATTCTGATTGTTGTTTATGATTTTCCTCAACACTTATTTTGATTTTTTTTCTTAAAGTATTCATTGTTTTAATTTCATTGTTGGAAACCATTTTTGCAAAATTGGCATCTAATTTAGGTGAGTCAGGTTTTTTTATTGAATTTACTGTTATGTCAAATTGTGCTTTTTTGTCAGCCATTTCTTGTGATGGATGGCTTTTTGAGATTTTCAAATTGATATTTTTTGAATCTCCTTCTTTTAATCCTATGAGATTTTTAATTAATCCCGGTGCAAATTCATCGTTTTGTTCTTCCAGCATAATATCAGTATTTTGTTGATCAAGTACATTTTCCCCATCTATTTCTATTTTAATATTAATTGAAATTAATTCTCCGGATTGTGATTTTCCACTGCTAGGAATCCAATTAGTGAATTGCTTTTGCAAATTATTTATTTGCTCATCTATCAATATTTCGAAATTTGGATTTTCTATTTTTTTTAGTTTAATTTTTTTTATTTCACCTAATTTAATTTTAGGTTGTAAGGGCAAAATAACAGTAAACTTTATAGGGTTGAAGTTTTTCAATTCTATTTTTGGAGGCATGTATGATTCAATCTCTGATTCTTTAATTACTTCGCTTGTTTTGTCAGAAAGTATATTATCTATAGCTTCAGATAATATTGTTTCCTTACCATATTGAGATTCAATAATATGATAAGGAGCTTTCCCTTTTCTAAAACCTGGGATAGTAATTTTTTTTACAAGTTTTTTATAACCAATCTTATAATAAGGTTCTAAATCTTTTTCATCTAAATCTACATCTAGATTTACTTGCCTGTTTTTTTCTTTGCCTTGTTTAAATTTCATTATTTATATTATAAATCAAAATGCTTTGATTTCTAAGGTGTATAAAGATTATGATTGTTATAAACTTATTTAAATAGTTTAACTATTAATTATGATTTCTTTAGAAGATTATATAATTCAAAACTCTGATAATTCTGCAGAGAATAAAGCAATATTTGAAATAATACTTAAAATATCTGATGGTGTGATTGAAATATCAAAACTTCTTTATGGTCCCGATTCAAAAGATTTATTTGGTAAGCACGGTGGAGAAAATATTCATGGTGAACAGGTTGAAAAATTAGATCTGATTGCTACGGATGTATTCCTTAGGAATTTTGCTCAGTCAGAATATATTTCAGCTGTAGGATGTGAAGAGTTGGACGATATCAAACAGCTTCAAAATAATTCTTCTTCTTATATAATTATGATGGATCCTCTTGATGGTTCGTCTAATGTGGATGTTTCAGTTAGTATAGGCTCTATTTTTGGAGTTTGGGAAAACAGTTTTGATTATTCTGATTTCAAATCATATAAAGGATCTAATCAAAAAATGGCTATGTA
>CAZMBU010000049.1:0-6103 GCA_964564565.1 uncultured Dehalococcoidia bacterium
AAGTGATTGGGACATATCCTTCTAATGCTAAACCAATTGATAATCCCATTTGCAAATCTTCAAAAACTGGCATTTCAATTTTCTTTTTATCTTTTATTGTTTTAAGAGTATTGAAGATAGAATTACCACTATATTTTACTGATTGACCTATAAATAATGTGTCATCTTTATCTGAGAGCCATTCCATTGATTTGATCAAACTATCTAAGTACTTCATTAGAATAATACCCAATTTCCAGTTCCATGATGAGGGAACCCTCTTTTGTATTTATAGTAAATAATATCTTCATGAATATTTTTTGATTGTATTCCCCAAGTTTCATCTGTAGGAGTATTTGTGCTTAACCCATTATCTTCTACAACAAATTGTATAGGAAGTTTGAAATTTTTAGAATATTTGTAAGCTTCATGGAAAATTCCTGTTTCATATGTCATGTCACCAATAAAACACCATACTTTGTTATTTTGTTTTTTTAATTTTATTGCTTGTGCAACTCCAATAGCTATAGGAATAATACCCCCTACTATTGAAGATGAATAAAAATTAGGGTTAGTAGAATTAGTGCTCATACTTTTACCCTCAACAATTTCATTAAATAAATAATTTTCATCTATTCCGTGTAATAGTGCATGGTAGTGATTTCTCCAACTAGAAAAAACCCAGTCTTTTTTAGCAACATATTGAAAAATTGAAATTAATTCATTTTCATTACCACTTGAAAGATGAACAGGTGCATTAATATCACCATTTTCATAAACTTTTTGTATTTTTTTTTCAAATGTAATTAGATCTTCAGATGTTAAGTTAACTGTTCTAACTTTTTTTAAATTTTTTGGAATTTTTATGTTCATAACGATTATGTAAAGTTAATAATTTCAACTAAATATATTAACAGATGTTCTATTGTTAAAAGAGATTCTTGTATATATTGAGTGTTATTTGATGGAATATTTATTGTGATATCTGAGTAATTATTTAGTTCTTTATTTTGCCCTGTCAGAGAAATTTTCATCATTTTTTTTGTATTTGCTACCTTTAAAGCTTTAATAATATTAGCTGATTTGCCACTAGTAGAAATTGCAATTAAAATATCTCCTTCATTTGCTAAAGCTTCTATTTGTTGTGAGAATATACTTTCAAAATTGAAATCATTTCCATGTGCAGTAATAAATGCTGAGTCTGCTGCTAAAGAAATTGCAGGTAATGGAGGCCTATTAATAGATTTACTAAATCTATTCGTAAATTCAGTTGCTAAATGAATTGAATCTGCTGCACTGCCACCATTGCCACAGATTAAAATTTTCTTTGATTGTTTTAATTGTTTAGCTATTAAATTAGCTGCCTCAACAACGCTACTTTTGCAGTGTTTAAGAGTTTCAGCTTTAACCATACTTGTTTCTTTAAAGTAATTTTCTATTGTTAGGTTTAAGTTATTTTTTTTCAAAATATTTTTCTAGTTTATTTTTCATTTTATCAAATTTATTAAAAGTTAATTTGTAAGATTCAGGATTACCTATATCATAAAATTCAGAATTATATACTTGGCCTTTGACCTGTAAATTTTTTATAAACCATGGAGCCATGTCATTTTCAAATGAAATTTTCCTGTCAGATGATTTGTGATTTTCTATGTAATTATGTAATGATGATTTTTTAATTATTCTTAGACCAGCATCTATCATTGAAGACTTTGCGTTATAATCTAAATTGTAATGATTAGTTATAGTATTGTTTTCTTTATATTCAATCCCACCATATTCCGTATTTCTTTTGTTTAGCTTATAAAGGGAGTATGTTAAGTCATTATTTTGATCCATATGAAAGTCAAATAATTCCCTTATTGAGATATCGAAAATTGTATCACCATTTAATATTATGAAATTTTCATTTTGTATTTTATTTAATCCGTTCAATATAGCCCCTCCTGTTCCCAATGGAGTATTTTCTACAGAAAAATTTATATCCGTATTTTCAAAATCGTAACTTTCTATAGTTTTATTGATTATCAATTGATTTATTCCTGTACAAAAAATGATTTTTGTTATTCCGTTTTGAATTAAATGCAAAACTGTCCAATATATAAAAGGTTTGTTACAAATGTTTATTAAACATTTCGGTTTTTTGTTTTCTATTGATTTAATTCGAGTACCAAGTCCTCCGATTAATATCATAGCTTCCATTCAAATCCACCTTTTTAAATCATAATTTGAAAATTTTGGCTTTTGATTTTTTCATATTTCTTAAAGCATTTCTTGTATCAAATATATACTTTAAATTATTTGTTATATATTCCCAATTATAAATAGAATGATCAGTAGAAATGATAGCTAAGTCAGTGTTTTTTAATAATTCATTATTAATGTCTTTTGATTTGTATGTTTGCCCTTCGATTTCTATAGATTTTACCATGGGATCATTGTATTGAAATTTAATATTTTCTTCATTGAGCAGAGTCATTATGTCTATAGATGGAGATTCTCTTATATCTGATACATTGGGTTTGTATGCTAGGCCTAAAATAAGTATTTTTGGGTTAGTTATTTTAAGATTTTTAAATATGTTTTTTATTCTGGAGACAACAAAATTAGGCATTGAAAAATTTATTTCTTCTGATAATTTAATGAATTTAGATTCAGAGTTTAATGTTTCTAATTTCCAATCTAAATATCTTGGGTCTACGGGGATGCAATGACCTCCTAATCCTGGTCCAGGATAAAATGGCATAAATCCAAAAGGTTTAGTTTTAGCCGCTTCAACTATTTCCCAGATATCTATATCTAATTTTTGAGAGATTATAGCCATTTCATTTACTAATCCTATGTTGGTAGCTCTGAAAGTGTTTTCTAATAATTTTGTCATTTCTGCTGCTCTGGCTGAAGATACTTGAACAACCTGGTCACATAATGTTCCATATAAAGCAGTACCAATTTCAGTACAATTTTTAGTAATTCCACCTATTATTTTAGGGGTGTTTTTTAAGTTCCAATAATTTTGTCCAGGATCTACTCTTTCTGGCGAGAAGACTAAGTTAAAATCATTTCCAACAGTTAAATTTGGATTTTGTTTAATAATTGTTGGTAAAATTAATTCTTCAGTTGCTCCAGGATAGACTGTACTTTCAACTGAAATCAATTTACTTTTTAGGGAATGTTTTGCCAATTGCTCAGTAGCATTTATAATATATGAAATATCAGGATCTTTAGTTTTGTTTAGTGGAGTTGGAACGCATATGATAATTGCATCAGAATTTTCAATTGAATCATATTTGTTTGTGAAATCCACATTTTGAATTGTGTTAATTGCATCTAAGAGTTCTTTATTGCTTATATCTGATATATAAGATGTGTTTTGTTTTAACTTTTCAATTTTTTCATTATCTATATCAATGCCTGTGACCGAAAACCCTTCTTTTCCTAATGCTAGAAGCAAAGGCAATCCCACATATCCTAATCCAATAACACTAATATGAGCATTTTTAGTTATAATTTTTTGATATAGCTTTGTGTTTTTATCTTTCATTTATTTTATTAAATTATATTTAACCGATGTTAACTAAATTCAAAGTATAGATTTATATCTTGAATAACAATGAATTTATTATAATGTTTTTATATATTAATTAAACTGTTTTTTGATTTGTAGTTAGATTAATATTATTTATTATATTTTGAATCAGAAATTATATTAAGATGACCAATGTTCCTAAAATAAGTGTTGTTTGCAGCGGGATAAGAGTGAAAAATTGGAAAAAATTTTACGAAAATCTTTCTGAAAGTAAAATTGAATTTGAATTGATTATACCCGGCAATGTTAAACCTGATTTTAAATTACCTTCAAATTTTCATTTTATTAACACAAATGTTAAACCTGCTCAATGTGTTGAGATAGGTGTTCGCAAAGCTAAAAGTGATTTGATAATGATTTTAGCCGATGATATTAAATGTAGTGATAACTTTTTAGATACTATGTATGAATCATATATGATGAATTGTGCTAAAACTGATGTAATTAGTTGCCTGTTTATGAAATTTGGAAAACTATGGCCTAGCGAACTGTATAAGTTTTGGCCCGGCGTTTACGGATCACCTGTTTTAGCGATGGGGATGATGATGAATAAAGAGCTATGGACTAAATTGGGAGGGCTTGATAAAAGATTTATTGCTATTTATTGGGATATAGATATTTTTTTAAGGCTTTTGGAAAATGGAGGGAAGCATTATATTTGTAAATCAGCAGTTGTAGAAGAAATTTTTCCTTTTTACGATAGGATGTTTTTACAATACCCAAGTTATTCTAAACTAGTAAAAAAATTATTTTTTAACAGAAATCTTCATCCTTCACTTTGGAGAATTTATGGTAAAAATATAGATAGACCAACTTTGGAAAATTTATGGGTAAAGGATGTAGGTAATGAAAATTATAAGATTGATAAATATTATGCAAAAAATAACAATTTAATTCATTTTAAAGAAAGATTAGATCAAGTACATAGTTTTACAAATAAAAATATATTACAATTTTCCCAAGGACCAAAAGGGAAATGGGATTAATGATTTTGTTCTTTACGATCTAATTTGAATTATTTTAATGTAAAATACAATTTATTATAAATTTTATGAATAACTATGAGAGTAGCTGATTATATTGCTAATTTTTTAATTGCGAAAGATGTTCAAGACATTTTTATGTTAACTGGATATGGAGCGATGTATATTAATGATGCTATTGAAATTTCTGGTATAAATTATTATGCTACGAGAAATGAAGCTGCTGCACCTATGATGGCTGAAGCTTATGCAAGATTGAAAGGTAAATTAGGTGTTGCTTGTGTAACTGCAGGACCTGGAGCTACTAATGCTTTGCCAGGATTAGCTGAAGCATTTGTTGATTCTGCTCCAATAATGATTATATCTGGGCAAGTGGAAACAGAACATACAACATATAATTCTAAATTGCCTTTAAGGACATATGGTACTGCGGAAATAAATATTATCCCGATTGTAAAGCCTTTAACAAAATATGCAAAATTCTTAGATAATCCAAATGATGTTCAGTATGTTTTAGAAAAGGCATACCATGCTGCAATTTCAGCAAGGCCGGGGCCTGTGTGGATTGATGTTCCTATGGATATTCAAAATTCTATAATTGATATAAATAAATTAAGATCCTATAATCCGCCCGATAATAAGTTAACTATACAGTCAAATGATTTAGATTTTATATTAAAAAAAATAAACAGTGCAAAAAATCCTTTAATTGTTGCAGGACAAGGTATTAGGCAAGGTAAAGCAGAGGATCAATTTAAGGAATTTTTAAATAATTTTAAAATTCCTGTTCTTTTTTCAAGGTTAGGGCAGGATTTACTTCCACATAATCACCCTTATGTATACGGTCAGGCAGGGTTGAAAGGTTCAAAATATTGTAAAAAAATTATGAATTCTAGTGATTTAGTTTTATCTTTAGGGTGTAGATTGGCGCCTCAATTTGTAGGTTTGAATTTTGAAGCTTTTGATAAAGCTGAAATAATTATGGTAGATATTGATAAAGCTGAAATTGATAAATTGGGAGATTCCGTTGATTATAGTATCAATAGTGATGTTAAATTGTTTTTAGAAGAAATAAACAATAAATCGTCAGGTATCAATTTTCCATCTTGGGATAATTGGATAAATTATTGCGATGATTTGAAAAAGAGAAACCCAATTGTTGTTGAAAGTCAGGAAAAAAATCCAATTGATCTTTATTATTTTATGAAAATATTAGGCGAATTGTCTCATGAAAGAAACGTCTTAGTTACTGATGCAGGATCAAATTATTATGTTGGTGGAACAGTATGGAATTTTGAAAAAGGCCAAAGAGAAATATGTTCAGGTACAAATGCTGCAATGGGTACTACTATTCCATTAGCAATTGGTTGTGCAGTTGCAGAACCGAATTTTCAAATACTAGCTGTTACTGGGGATGGTTCTTTGGAATTAAATATCCAAGAATTGAAAACTATATCGCATTATTCATACAATATTAAATTATTTGTTATTAATAATGGAGGATATGTCTCTATGAAGAAATGGCAGGATGATGTTTTTGATGGCAGAAGAATTG
>CAZMBU010000050.1:0-6042 GCA_964564565.1 uncultured Dehalococcoidia bacterium
CTGCTCAAGGATTTGAATATGATTATATTGGTGTCATATTTGGAAATGATTTAATTTACAATAATTACGAAAAAAAATGGGAAGCTCAACCACGTAATTCTTATGATTCAGCTGTAGTTAGAAATAATAATGAATTAACCAAGCATTTATTAAATGTATACAGAGTACTTCTTACAAGAGCACACAAAGGAGTATATGTTTATTTTATGGATGAAAGTACCAAAGAAAAATTTAAAGAACATGGTGCTATCGTAGAAGGAGAAACAGCAGATTCAATGGCATTCCTAACTAGATTAGCTGAGAATCACAGGCCTAATACAATTTGCAGAGATACAAATTGCTTTTGTAAAAAGGATTATAATTGGACAATTGACTATGATGAGGAAAAGAATACATAGATTAGTACCCTGATTTGTACCCTCTTTCAGCTAAATACATTGGAAGACACATACACACATCTTTCCGTGTTAATTTTGATATATTTTAATCAAGTACGTACACGGAGATACACATTTAAGGAATCTTCCAAGCAGAAGGTCGCCGGTTCGAATCCGGTCTCCCGCTCCATTATCTTTTTATGAAGGGAAACTCCATATATTCACTATTCCAGGTAAGTATTATTCCCTGTATTTACCCATATGTTTACCCAAACCTAAACCTACAATATGTAGTAGTTGCTCCAGGTACGACAGCCGATTGTCTTTTTGCCTATTAATATATTTGTATATGACACTTCGGGAGAGTTATGTGTTTGTAGCAGGTTTAGGGGGTATGGCTTAGGTTTTGTTGTTGGGGCTTATACATAGGCATGACAGACTTTTTTTTACAAAAAGGGTCTAAAATTCGTATGGTGCAAATGAACCTATAACAGTTCAATAATATTCAATAATATTAAAAAAATACACCCGAAACAGTCGATAAGGTATTGGTAAGAATACGGGTAACACTCTCCTCAACATGGTTCGGGTAGAAATTTGATGGAACTTAGGATACACAGATTACAATTGTTGAAGCGAACCTAGATCGCTCCAATATTTTGCCCTAGTAATTGTTGTTTATTTGTGAGAATCCTAAGTCCATCAAATTAATCTATCTGTTTTAATCTCAATCATAAATGTATTTTACATCATGCACATTCCTTGACCATATTCTTGACCATTTACAAATAGATATTAATTAGATTGATTGTAAAATGTACTTAAACACACTTAAAATCTGTTGAACTTAGGTTCGTGCGAGTTCGAGTCTCGCCCGGGCAAACCAATCTTTCCCTTCAGTAGATTGCTGATGGAAAGAGCAATTAAACTGTTACTAGTAGTAGTGGATTTAATAAAAACCTAATATAAAACCCATCATAAACCTGATTAATATATTTCATGAGAAATTTCAGTATAATAATTTGTATATCAAAATAAACTATTAACAGTGAAAAAGCTCGTATCAAAAACTTCAAACTGAATAGCGAATGGCACCCAACAAAAAATAAAGATTTAAAACCTGAAGACTTCACTCTAGGTTCAGGAAAAAAGATCTGGTGGCAATGCCCTTTAGATAATGACCACGTGTGGGAGGCAGCCATTGAAAAAAGAGATAGAGGTAGTGGATGCCCATTTTGCTCTGGAAGAAAAGTAAATAAATCAAACAACTTACTAAAACTTAACCCAAAACTGGCAAGCGAATGGCACCCAGAGAGAGATATATTTTCGCACCAATCTTTAGATTGCCTATGTTGTGATTCCAGTAGATTCTTGCCCTATTTGTTTATTTCTATATTAGCTAGTTGGAGAGTTATCAACATATGAAGCTAGAGCTAAGTGTAAGTATTTGGTTATGCTTTTAACATCAGAAGAACAATAGTATAAAACGATATTTGAAAAAGTTATAATTATTCTACTATCAAAAACTTCTACAAATTCATATTTATTATATTAATATAATGAAGGCAAATTTAAATATTTATACGATTCCAATCCAAGGAATGACTTGTGCTGCATGCGTACTACACGTTACAAATGCACTCAATTTAAATAAGAATATTAATGTATTATCTGTAAATTTAGCAACAGAGACTGCTGTAATAAATTCTAAAAGCCTCAATATAGAATCTATTAATAAATTACTAAAAGATGCTGGTTATTCAATAAAATTTCAAAAACTTAATTTTAAATATTTTGGTGCTAAAAGTGAAAACGACAATATAATCAATCAATTTTTATCTATACAAGGTGTAATTCGAGCACGATATGATAATAATTTTGAATTTTCAATTATTGAAGAAATTATTGACCAAAAAAATTTCGAAATGCTTGTAAATAAATACAATTTAGAAAGCAGTGTGCCAAATAAAAATTTATATGAAAAAATAACAACAAAATTATCAAGTATATATTTTTTATCATTTATTACTTTTACGTTAAGTTTCATATCTATGTTTCCCATGATAACTGGGATCAAATTCTCATCAAATGAACAACTAGCAGTACTTTTTTCACTAATATTAGTAACTCCTGTATTTTTAATTGGTTTTATTAAATTTTTAATCCCTGCATTAAAAGCAGCCAAACAAGCCACTTCCAACATGAATACTCTCATATCTTTAGGTGCAACAGTAACATATATTTATAGTTTATTTATATTTATTTATTTTATTATAGGAAAAGAAAATTTCACTTACCCTACTTACTTCGAAACATCATCAATGATAATATCTCTTGTTCTTATAGGTAAATCTTTAGAAAACATTGCTAAAAATAAAACATTCATAAAAGTAGAAAAACTTTTGGGAGATTTGCCTGAAACTGTAATTCGTATATATAAAGAACAAGAAAAATTGGTTAAAGTATATGAAATTAATATTGACGATATTATTAGAATTACTCCAGGCAATATCTCCCCTTTAGATGGGATAATTATTAATGGAAGCTCCGATATTGATCAAAAAACTATAACAGGCGAATCTTTCCCTGTATACAAAACACAAAATGATTCAGTATATGCCGGAACTATAAACTTATCAGCCCCAATAGACATAAAAGTTACTAAAACATTAGGTAATAATTTACTTGATGATGTCAAATCCTTAGTATCGCAAGCTCAATCCTCAAATATTCCAATTCAAACTACTGTAGATAAAATAAGTTCGATTTTCGTTCCTTCTATAATATTTATTTCAATATCTTCTTTTTTGTTTTGGTTCCTATCAGGAAGTAATAATCTCGGTTATGCTTTGATTCCTGCAATATCAGTTTTAGTCATAGCATGTCCATGTGCCTTGGGACTAGCAACACCAGCAGCAATTATAGTGGCAATTGGGAATGCTGCATCAAAAGGGTTATTTTTTAATAATGCTGAATCAATAGAAAAATTTGAAAAATTTGACTCTGTCATAATAGATAAAACAGGAACCTTAACAGAAGGGCATCCAACAGTTAATAAAATAGAATCTTATGACATTGAAGTAAAAGAGTTAATAAAATTAGCTGCCTCTGCAGTAAAAGGCTCTACACATCCTTATTCTGAAGCTTTAATAAAGCATGCTAATCAAGAAAAGATTCAAATTTCATATAATACAAAATTGAAACAAATACCTGGCAAGGGGATTATTTCTTATGTAAATAATGAACAAATACTAATTGGAAATAAAACTTTAATGAATCAATTTAATATAAGTATTAATAACAATACGATTAAAAAATCATCTCAATTATTTGTAGTAAAAAACAAAAATCACATAGGGAGTTTTTATTTAGAAGATAAAATAAGGGAAGATGCACCAGAATTAATTAATTATTTTAGAAAACAAAATAAAGCAATAATTCTTGCATCAGGAGATAATTTTGAATCAACAAAATATGTAAGTGAAAAATTAGGTATCAATGAATTTTATTTTGAGAAATTACCCGGAGAAAAACTAGAAATTTTAAATAAATTATTAGAAAATAATAAGAAACCTATGGTCATAGGTGACGGAATTAATGATGCTCCAATGCTCGCAAATAGTTACATTGGGATCGCAATGGGAGGCGGGGCAGATATAGCTAAAGATACAGGTGACATTATAATTAAAAATAGTTCACTGAAATCTTTAATAGATGCACATAAAATAAGTATAAAATCAATGTCATGTATAAGGCAAAATTTGTTTTGGGCTTTTTTATATAATTTAATATTGATACCTATTGCTGCAGGGATACTATATCCTTTTATAAATAATATACAATTTAATTTTTTTATTGATTTCTTATTTACAGACAAACTCTTTTTAAATCCAATGGTAGCTGCGGGAACTATGGCAATAAGTTCATTATCAGTTATACTAAATTCTCTTAGATTAAACTTTAATATTAAGAATTCAATTCTGAGGTGACAAATGTTAAAAATTATTGGCAGTATTTTACCTAAAATGACTGATCCTGTTTGCAATATGCAAATTAACAGATTTGCAGCAAATGGTGGAATTTATGTATTTGAATCTACAAAATATTACTTTTGTGGTATTGGATGTAACAAAGCTTTTCAAAAAGAACCAAAAGAATATCTTCTAGGTAATAAAAAAATTGAAATGTAATTTGTATGTCTAAGAATAAAGAAATATATGACGTTATAATTATTGGTGGTGGAATTGTCGGATGTTCTGCAGCATATTATTTGGCAAAACAAGGTGTTCGGTCTTTGGTATTGGAAAGAGATACAGTTGCCGGGCATGCTTCAGGATTTGCTTTGGGATCTTTAAATCCTTTGGTAGGGTATGGAGTGCCTGATCTGATTTTAGATTTTGGGTTAAAATCTTTTCAGTTACACTCTACTTTATCTGCTGATTTATTGGAAGAAACTGGGATTGATATAGAGTATAACGTGCAACCTACTATTAATTTAGCAATGACAAAAGATGAGGCAGCTCATTTACAATTACAAACAAAATGGCAAAATAAAGTAAAAGGATTTAAATCTGAATGGCTTTCAGATGAAGAAATGCTACAGGAAGAACCGAGACTATCTTCAAAAATATACGGTGGATCGATCATCCATGGTTCTGTAATGTTAGATCCTTATAAAATTACGCTTGGATTATTGACTGGAGCAGAAAAAAAAGGGGCTGAAATTAAATATAGTGAAGTAATTAAAGTTAAAATTCAATCCACAGGAAATTTTTTCATAACTACAAAATCTGAAACTTTTATTACAAACAAAGTTATTTTTGCTATGGGGCCATGGACACAATTTGTTTCAGATTGGATTGGGAAGAGTGTACTTGTAGAACCTCTCAGAGGCCAAATAATAAGATTAAAAATTGATTCATCACATATAAATTACATAAATTGGTCTCATAATTATGTTTCTAGTAAACCAGATGGTATGGTATGGATTGGAACCACAACTGAAAAAGTCGGATTTGATGAAAATATTACTTATAAAGCTCGTAATAATATGATCAAAGATGTAACAGCAATGTTTTCATATCTACAAGACGCAGAAATAGTTGGGCACACAGCTTGTTTACGACCACTGAGTGCTGATGGACTTCCTATTATAGGATATGGTGTAGACAATAAAAATTGTATTCTTGCCACAGGTGGAGGTAAAAAAGGAATATTATATGGACCATATCTGGGTAAATTGGCAGCAGAACTTACTTTAAATAAAAAGCCTTCAATAGATATTTCTTCTTTGAATCCTGATAGGAATTATTCAGTTAACAGTGAAAGTAAAGAACTTTATTAACTATATTTATTGTCCAAGATACATAGATTCAGTTTTAATTTATTTTCTAAATAATCTATAAATAATTTGAAAGAATATTCTAGCATATCCCTTAGCTCAAGCCGATTGGCTTTTTGATTTATTATTTATTTATATCATATCTCAGGAGAGTTATCCCAAAATTCTCGCATGAGCTTTGCTTGTATCGGTGGGTGGTTCAGGTGGTGGGTGTTAATCTTTATGGTAGTTGTTGTTAGACTATACATATGCGTGACAAAGTTTTTTTAAAAAGATTTATAATTATCTTATGAAATTAATAAAAATATTTACTAGAAAATTAAT
>CAZMBU010000051.1:0-6041 GCA_964564565.1 uncultured Dehalococcoidia bacterium
GTTGATAACTTCTTTAGTAGCTGATAAAGCTACAAATACTAAGCATAATTCTAATAAAGAATTAATTGGACAAGGAATAGGAAATACAATTTCTGGTTTATTTGGAGCTCTTCCCGGAGCTGGCGCAACAATGCGTACTATGGTAAATATAAAATCAGGTGGAAAGACGAATCTGTCAGGGATGATTCATGCTTTATTATTATTGGCAGTGGTATTATGTCTAGCTCCCTTAATTGAAATAATTCCTAATTCTATAATAGCATGAATATTAATAAAAATAGGGTGGGACATAATTGATTGGGATTATATAAAAAATTTTAAGCAAGAAAGAGTTACAGATTACTGCTTGATGTTATTTGTATTATTCCTCACTGTTTTCATAGATCTGATAATTGCAGTATTTTCAGGTATTGTATTATATTGGATAGTAAATCTAATTAATAGAAAATTTAAATGAATAATGAAATTGTTATAGTAGCAGCAAAAAGAACTCCAATAGGTTCTTTTCAAGGAGTATTTAATAATACAACAGCTATTGAATTATCTACTGTGGTAACCAAATCAGTTATAGAGCAAATATCTATGGAACCAAATGAAATTGATGAAGCTATAATAGGTTGTGTTTTAACTGCAGGATTAGGTCAGGCACCCGCAAGACAAGTTTCTATAGCTTCAGGATTATCTTTAGATACAGGAGCTATAACCGTGAATAAAGTATGTAGCTCTGGTTTGCAAAGTATTTTAATAGGTAACGATATGATAAAGGCAGGTACTGCTAATATAGTTTTGGCTGGAGGTATGGAATCTATGACTATGTCTCCGTACCTGATGCCAAATGCCAGGCAGGGATATAGAATGGGATCTGGCGAAGTTATTGATCATATGTTTTATGATGGCTTACAAAATCCTTATGATCAGAATTTAATGGGATATTTTGCTGAACAAACATCAAAAAAATATGGGTTTACTAGAGAAGATCAGGATTTATTTTCCATTGAATCAGTGAATAGATCTTTAAGAGCGCAGAAATCAGGACTATTTGATGATGAAATTGAACCTGTTGTCGTAAAAACAAGAAGAGATACTACTACAATTTCCAAAGATGAAGAACCAGAGAAATGTGATATTGATAAAATCCCATCAATGAGACCAGCGTTTGATAAAAATGGTACTGTAACTGCGGCAAGTTCATCTTCGATTTCTGATGGGGCTGCATCACTGATTATAATGTCTAGCGACGAGGCTGAAAGCCGAGGATTAAAACCGTTGGCAATTATACGTGGCCATAAAAGACATTCACAAGAACCTGAATGGTTTACTACAGCGAATATAGGAGCTATTGATAAATTACAGAAAGAATTAAACTGGAATAAGAATTTAGTCGATTTATATGAAATTAATGAAGCATTTGCGTGTGTAACTATGGCTGCAATGACTGACTTGGAAATAGATCATAAAAAATTAAATATTCATGGTGGGGCTTGTGCTTTGGGACATCCGATTGGAGCTAGTGCGGCAAGGATTTTGATAACACTTATTTATGCTCTCAGAAACAATAAGGGAAAACGAGGGATAGCATCAGCTTGTAATGGCGGTGGTGAGGCAGTTGCAATTGCTATTGAAATTCCATGAAAAATAAATTTTAAGAATCAAGCAGAAATTATGGTGATTAAAAAACACAAGATATTCATATTATTTTCTTCATGTTCAAGTGAATCTAATAATGTAATAAACACATCAGAATTCAGGAGATAAAGATGAGAATTCAGCAAAAGGTGAAGGACTAAATAATCTATGGTTTACTATTTCACCTGAAGGTATTTTTACAAATAATCTTGGCTATAAAGTAGCACCTAAAAATTAAATTTAATTATTATTACAGAGGATTATAATGCCATATATCGTAAATCACATTCATTTAAAATCTGAAGATCCAAAATTAACTGCTGATTGGTTTGTCAAAGCTTTTAATGTTGAAATCGTATCAGATAGAGTAAGAATTTTTGGAGATCGATTCATAGAAACTAAAGCTGAGGGTGGTATGCGGATTTTTATATCTGGAGCAAGAGATGGAGAAGAGTTGAATTCTGCAGATGATGACCCTCATTATGGATTAGAGCATTTTGGCTTTGATACTGATGATATAGAGTCTGATATTAAAAGACTTGTTGGAATGGGTGCCGTACATAAAGAAGGCCCAATTACTGTACCTAGCGGTATGAAAATAGGTTATATAGCTGCACCTGGAGGTATAAGAATAGAATTAATTGAACCCCATTTAATGTGATACTTTTAAATTATTGCTAAATATTTTATTAGTATCATCTTGTTGTACCTAAAGCTATATTAGATAAAATTAAAAGTAAAAAACCACCAATCAATACACCCAGGAAAATTACAATAACAATTTTCAAGAAACATCTGAATTCATATAAAATTATTTTGATTAATTGAATTAATTTTTTTTGCATATTAAGCAGTTTTTGTTTGACACATTTATTATATGCTTTGGACTACTTAGGGTACAAAATAATAATGAATTAAATATTGTTTTTTATTATTCTGATATAATACTCATTCTGTAAGTATGTAATTTTCTATGGTCAGAAATATATCTTATGGTTTTTTGATAGCTCATTAACTTTTAAGGTAATCACAATACATACTTGCAGACTAACAAACATTGTAATGCTATTACTGATATAGTGTATTTGTACAAGGCGGAGCTAGGAGTTGATTGTTGCAAATGCTGATAGGTGTCATTAATTAATTAGTGATGCTCACGTAATCGTAAATGCCTATCTGATTTCTAGCTCTTTTTATTATTTTTCGTAACATCTTTAACCCACCGAAATATGCTAAGCTCGTGCGAAAACTTAGGGATAACTCTCCTGAGATATGACATATAAATAAATAATAACCCTTAAAGCCAATCGGCTTCATCAAATAGATATGCTAGAATATTCTTTCAAATTGTAAATATATGGCTTTATCAGTAGCTAATGTGACATTTGATGTGACATTTGACCATATTATTTGTTTGGATAATTAGTATTACTGAAGGAGATAGGAGCGTAGCTCAGTTGGTAGAGCATTGGTCTCCAAAACCAAGGGTCAGGGGTTCGAGCCCTCTCGCTCCTGCCATATATTTATAATCTTACACAACTCAATGTTTTTGACTTTTTTACTTAATTTAATAATTTTAAAATCAAGTAATAATTCGATTAAATTGCAAATAGGTAACCCTATTACATTCAGTGTACATCCGTTAATTTTTTGAACAGGAGAGTTTGTTCCATCTTGTATAGCGTAAGCTCCAGCTTTGTCTTTAATATCAAAATTGTTTATGTAATATTCAATATTTTTTTGATTCCAATTTTTAAAATGTACTTTTGTAATTTTGGTGTTGTATTTAATATCACCTGTTTTTGTATTGAGAATAGAAATTGTAGTTATAACTTCATGCAAATTATTTGAAAATTTAGATAACATTTCAAAAGCATTATTCGCATTTATTGGTTTCCCAAAAATTTGGTTTTGAAAAGCAATTATTGTATCTGCAGCAATTATAAACTCTTTATTATCAGTCTTTATTTTTTTTAACTTATCATTGCTGGTTTTTATGGAGTATGATTTTGGAAGTTCATTCTTATTTGGCTTAAGCTCTGCTTTATTATTAGTTATTATGTCAAAATTTATACCCAATAATTTCAATAGTTCAATTCTTCTAGGTGATTTTGAAGCAAGGCCTATAGTTGCATTTTGTATAAAATACATATGTATATTATTAGGATATTTGAGATTTTGATTTTACTAGTTCGTTTAAAGTATTTAGTACAGTATTTGTATTTTTAAGCATATATTGCGTTAATTCTTCTTTCATTTGTTTTAATTTACTTTCTTGCTTTAATTTATTTGCATCTCGCGCAATTAATTTTGCAGATTTATAAAATTCATTTTGAATTGGTTCCCAAATTTTTCTAATTTCAGAAGCTTTTTTGTTATCTAGTATGCCTTCTGTTCTGCATAATTCTTCAATAGATCTAAATGACCACCAGGGACTTTCATGATCAGGATTTTTATTTCCTATAGACAAGGCTTTAGGGATTTCTCCTTCTATAAACATTGGTATGAAAATTCCTAGACAAGGAGAATACATTGAAGTCCAATGAATATCTAATTGATTATTATCAGAATGTAATTCTGAAACTAATGAAGCTGCAGTGTTCCCGTCAGATTCAGGGTCAGGATAATGCGTACATATTGTTCTTGTATCTAGGAAACTTTGTGATATGTTGTCTTTTTGGCCATCACCATGATCTTTTAAGATGAATATAATTTCTGTTAAATTTATGTTATTTTTTAAATTTTGAAGATATGTACATGACCTTAATCTTCTGAACTCACCTCTTCCATCATACCTTGAATCATAATCACAAAATGTTTTTGCAAAATTTAATTTTGGTGAGTCTATGTGCAAGTTTAATGATTTTGCTGTATTGATAGCGGTATCTGATATATTATCCCAGTTTGATTCAATCGAATGTATATTACTGATCCCCTCAGTATCTTCTACTTTTTTTACCACCCATTCATGGCCTGCAGTTTCAATGATATATGCTTCTTTAGGGTCAGCTATTAAATAGCCATTATCATATGTTCTTATATTTTGATTATTTTCAAATACACCTTGCCCAAATGTAGAAATCAAATCGGTTATAATTTTGACAGCTTCTTTTGCACTTTTAGATCTTTCTAAGCCTAATCTAACAATTTCCATTCCAATTAATTTTGGAGAAGAGGATGATGGGATATGAGTTCCTAAACCTTCATTCCCTATTACAACCTGATATTCATTAAAACCATGTTCATAACCCCAGCACCAAAAAGGTTTTGATCCTACATGAGCATACGATATTTCTGTTGATGGAATTTTTATAAATTGGCACTCAGTATATTTATTTCCATTTTTTGTTCTTGGTTTTTGTACTAAAGGTTGGCATTCTAGCTTAGGGCGATCAGAATTTTTCCCGAATATAGTTGTGTTATTAGAAGTTGAATTAGGTAATGCTACAACAGTATCACATGAAATGAGTGGTTCTTTAATTTTCATTATTATGTAATTATGAATTATTTACTAAATTAAAATTAATTATGCCCATTTAATATTAATTAATCTAGGGCAAAAATTGATAACTTGTTTATAATGCTTTTAAATAAATTTTGTTGATAAAAAATATATGAATAAACCCTTATATGAACAAATTAATATTATAGGTAAAAATTATATTTTATCTAAATTAGATCAATTCCTTTCAGAAGACTCTCCAAATGGAGATCCTACAACACAATTAACAGTTGATAATAACAAAAACACTTCAGCTTTATTTGTTTGTGAAGATGGGTGTATATTTGCTGGTGAACAAATTTTAAATGCATTGGATAATGATTTTAAAATTTGTATTTTCGCAAAGGATGGGACTGAATTAAAAAAGGGTCAGAAAATAGCACAAATTGATGGAAATGCAAGGCAATTGTTGAAATTGGAAAGAATACTTCTAAATTTGTTACAAAGATTATCGGGCATTGCCACTTTAA
Source organism: uncultured Dehalococcoidia bacterium (assembly GCA_964564565.1). Lineage (GTDB taxonomy): Bacteria > Chloroflexota > Dehalococcoidia > Lucifugimonadales. Next base: position 5,599 of record CAZMBU010000051.1, read on the forward strand.
CAAAAAAATATGTAAACATAACTGAATCTAGCGGTATTAAAATTTTAGATACTCGTAAAACAACTCCAGGTTTAAGACTTTTTGAAAAATATGCTGTTAAAGTTGGAGGAGGTTACAATCATAGATTAGATTTATCTTCAGGATTGTTAATTAAAGATAATCATTGGATTGCTTCAAAAAATGATTTTTATAAAATTATAAGAGATTATGATTCGGAATTGCCTATTCAGGTAGAAGTAGATAATAAATCTCAGTTAACAGAATTGCTGAAATATAAAGTTGATGCAATTTTATTAGATAATATGGAACCAGAGTATGCAAAAACATGTGTTGATATTATTCGCGCCAAAAGTAAAAACATATTTATTGAAATCTCCGGCGGGGTTACTTTGGAAAATTTATCTGCATATATGATTAATGGTGTAGATGGTATTTCATCTGGT
>CAZMBU010000052.1:0-374 GCA_964564565.1 uncultured Dehalococcoidia bacterium
AAATGGAGCTTTTGGAGCTTTTGCAATGGGCATAGGAACTTCAGAAGTAGAACATGTGTTAGCTACTCAAACCTTAAGACAGTTTAAACCCAAAACAATGAATATTCATATAGAAGGATCTTTACCTAATGGGGTAACTGCAAAAGATGTAATATTAGGAATAATTAATAATATTGGAATTAGTGGAGCTACAGGCCATGCAATTGAATATACTGGCGACGCAATAACTAATTTAAGCATGGAAGGCAGAATGACTGTTTGTAATATGTCAATTGAAGCAGGTGGCAGAGCAGGTATGATAGCACCAGACATGAAAACAATAAAATACCTTTTTGTGTCAGCTCTTTTCCAACCTCAGGCCCAATATAAGACAC
>CAZMBU010000052.1:384-6019 GCA_964564565.1 uncultured Dehalococcoidia bacterium
TACCTTGAAGGTAAAGCCTTTGCACCCAAAGGACAAGATTTCGAAAAAGCTAAAAATAATTGGCTTAACCTCAAAACTGATGAAGAAGCTGTTTACGATAAAAAAATCATTATAAACAGTGAAAGTTTTGAACCTTTTGTTACTTGGGGAACTAACCCTGGAATGGTATCACCAATAACAGGGAAAATACCTAATCCTAAAAATTCTACAGACATTGATGAAAAAATATCTATTGAAAAAGCATTGGAATATATGGGGTTAAAGCCAGATACACAAATCGAAGATATAAAAATAGATAGAGTTTTCATAGGATCCTGTACTAATTCAAGAATAGAAGATTTAGAAGCAGCTGCTCAGATTGTTAAAAATAAAAAAGTTAATTCAAATGTAAATGCAATGGTCGTCCCTGGATCCACTTTAGTTAAATCAATTGCAGAACAAAAAGGTTTGGACAAAATATTTAAAGATGCAGGTTTTGAATGGAGAGAAGCTGGATGTTCTATGTGCTTAGGAATGAATCCGGATATTCTTCAACCAAAAGAAAGATGTGCCTCAACCTCTAATAGAAATTTTGAAGGCCGCCAAGGGAAAGGCGGGCGGACTCACCTAGTAAGCCCAGAAATGGCAGCGGCGGCGGCAATTGCAGGGCATTTTGTAGACACCAGAGAAATATAAATGAAAGCAATTAATAAACATACTGGGAAAACTGTCCCTTTAGATAGGGTAAATATTGATACTGATCAAATAATACCAAAACAATTCTTAAAAAGAATTGAAAGAACAGGTTTTGGTCAATTTTTATTTTATGACTGGAGATTTAATCAAGACGGGTCTTTAAATAAAGATTTTATTTTAAATGAAAATAAATATAAAAATTCATCTATATTATTAACAGGAGAAAATTTTGGAACAGGCTCTTCAAGAGAGCATGCACCATGGGCATTAAATGATTATGGATTTCAAATTATAATTGCTCCAAGTTTCGCCGATATATTTTATAACAATTGTTTCCAAAACGGAATTCTACCTATCAAATTAAGCAAAGAAAAAGTCAAAAATTTAATAAAAAAATCTCAAAACAATGCTAATTTTACATTAAATATTGATCTTGAATCTCAAAGAATATGGGATACAGAAGAAGAAATATCAGAATATTTCGAAATTGAAAAATTTCGAAAACATTGTCTCCAAAATGGTTTAGATGACATCGGATTAACACTAGAAAAAGAAAAAGAAATCAAAATTTTTGAATCAAACAGATCAAGCATTGGTGGCATTGTCAAAAACCTTTAGATTTTTTTACTTTGTTTATCTTTACGAAGCTTAATATTTAGATAATCAGTAAATTTAGATTTTACTGAAAGAACATCATTTGTTAAATCAGTTAACATATTATTCCTGATACCAGGGATACCTCTAAATTTATTATATTTTGATTTAAATCTAGATCTAGAAGACATCCTATTTAATTCAGCCAATTCTATCATTAAAACTTTTCTTAACAAACTAAAACATTCATCAGGATTCAGATGTAATCCTCCAATGGGTTCCGGCACTATAATATCAACAATATCTAATTCCTTGCATTCCTGTGCACCTAATACCATGTTTTCATTATTTGATTCTGTATTGTTGTCAGCAATTTTCAATATAGCATTTTCAAGCATTAATCGACGATCAGAAATATCTAAACTTAAAGCAGCTTCACTTCCCCCTACACCAATCAAGACAGACATTGAGGGAGAATCCAATTCAGCCATAGAAAGCAAAGTACCTCCAAGCGAAACACCTATACCTTTAATTTCCTCTTCATAAGAAAGGTCATGTCCTTTTGTATCAATAAAAGTAATTATCGGAATATTAAATCTTGAAGCTAGGCTAATGGCTCTGGTGCATTTTCTGAAATCTGTAGATGACAATCCTTGTTTCCCGATTAATGAATTTGTATCTTTAATATATTCTTGGGCAACTAACATTACAGTTTGCCCTCCTAATTGCGCTAATCCCGTAACAATTCTTTCACTATTTTCTAATAACCTGTCACCTTTAAGTTCAAAAAAATGTTCAAAAACTTTATTCAAAAAAAGTGAGGCTGAAGGACGTGATGGATGCTGTGCAATATATTCTCTTTTATCTATCGGGGTATCAGATAAAGCAAATTCGTTTACTTTATCATTTTTATTTTCATAAACTAATTTATGACGATTACCTAACAAATCAATAATTTTTGATATTTCTTCTTTCTGATGATTTCTATTTACTATTGAATCTATCAATCCTCTAGAAATAAGAGCATTAGAAGTTCTTGTTTCGAATTCAACTGATCCTGAAGAATGCTTCAAATCTTTCAAAGGGCTCAATCCAACTGAAGCACCAGGTTCAGACATAATAATATCTGAAAAAGTAGCTAACGTTGCGTAAGCTTGACCAGTACAGGGATTAGTTAATAATGAAATTGATGGTATATTAGATTTTTTAGCATTTGCCATAGATAATGTTATTTTTGCCATTTGCATTATCGAAATCATCCCCTCTTCAAAACGGGTGCCAGAGCTTGAAATTATAGAAACAATAGGTAGTTTTTTCGATACAGCTAAATCAATGGCTAAAGAAATTTTTTCACCTGAAATTAATCCTAAATTCCCGCCCATAAATGAAAAATCTAGGATGATTAATATGCACTTATTTCCTCCGATTGATGCATATCCTGTTAAAACAGAATCATTCAATCCAGTCCGTTCAATATCTTTTTGAGCTCTCTTGGCATAATCCGGGTATTTGTCATAAATATAATTAAATTCATTTGGTAATTCTTGATTAAATTCAAGATACGATTCTCTGTCAGTAAGTAAGTTTATTCTTTCATATGGTTTAATATAAAAATGGAAATTACAATTGTGACAAATTTTATAAGTAGAATATAATTCAGAAGTCTTAATTTTCTTATCACACTGCAGGCAATTTTCCAAAGATTCAATAGAATAATTATCTATCAATTCATTAATTTCATCCATATTTCCGTTAGTAGAATTATGCTTCAAATTTCAACCAAATCTTTTGATGTATTTTAATTAATTATAACATCTCTTGATTTAACAGAATCCTGCATTGGTCCCACTATGCCTTCTTCTTCAAGCTCATCCATTAATCTTGCAGCTCTTGGATAACCTATTCTAAGTTTTCTCTGAAGAAAGGAAATTGACAGTTTTTTGGTTGATTTGGCTAATCCTACAGCGTCATTAAACAAGCTATCTTTATTTGGATCTAAGTCATTATCATCTGTTGATTTATTGTTTTCATTTGAATCATCAAAAACATTAATTTCATATTGAGAATTCATAAAAGAATTATTTTTCCAAAAGTTAACTAATTTAGATATTTCGGTATCATTAATAAAACATCCTTGCAATCTAGATGGTAAAGATGCGTCTATAGGAAGATATAACATATCACCTTTCCCTAACAATTTTTCAGCACCGGTTGTATCAAGGATAGTTCTAGAATCAATACTAGAACTAACACTAAAACTTACTCTGCTTGGAAAATTTGATTTAATTAATCCGGTTACAACATCAACAGACGGTCTCTGAGTTGCTATTACCAAATGTATACCTGTTGCTCGTCCTAATTGTGCCAATCTGCATATAGATCTTTCAATCTCTACTCCACTTGTCATCATCAGATCTGCCAATTCATCAATAACTATCACTAAATATGGCATGGCATTAGTAAATTTTTTATTTAATTCAGATATATTTCTAACAGATTGGGATTCTAATAATTTATATCTTTTAAACATCTCACTAATAACTCCTCTGAAAACTTTTGCTACAGAATCTAATTCTACTATTACAGGAGTTACCATGTGAGGAATTCCATTATATTGGGTTAATTCTACTCTTTTAGGGTCAACTAATAATAATCTTAATTGATCTGGTGATCTGCTATAAATTAAACTTGATACAATTGCGTTCATACATACACTTTTACCGCTTCCAGTAGCTCCCGCAATTAACAAATGTGGCATTTTTGTTAAATCTATTGTGACGTTATCTCCGCCTGATCCTTTTCCTAATGCAATAGGGAGAGAATCATTTTGTGATAATAAATTTACAAATGAATAATCTTTTATAAGAGATTTAATTCCAATTAATCCCGGATTAGGATTTGGGACTTCAATTCCTACAAGAGATTCTCCTAAAACTGGAGTTTCAATTCTAATAGATGGGGTTTTCAAAGCAAGTGATAAATCTTTTTCTCTAGACATAATAGAATCTACTTTTACTCTATTTTTTGATTGAACTTCTTTCATAACTTGGCGACCATTTTCATCAATTATTACATTTCCATCATCATCAAATTGTTTCTCTTTTTTTATTTTTGTAATCCATCCAGGTTTCAATCCATATAAAGTAACAACTGGGCCAGGTTGAACTTGCCCAATTTCAACATCAACATCATACTGACCTAAAGTATCTTGAATTTTTTGTGCAGTAGAATTGATTTCAGATTCTGAAATAGAAATTTCCTTTAAATCATCTAATAAATCTACAGATGGCAAATTATAAGATTTTGTATTATTAGAAAATTGTTTAACAGGTTCATTTTTAGAATCAAAATCAAAATAACTGGTACTATTTTGTCGACTTTTTATTTCATTATTATCATCAATCTTCGATTCATTATTGACCCATAAAGGATTAGCTTCTTGTTTATTTTCAGAATCAATTTCATTTTGTTCCACAGGAATAAGATTTTCAGATAATATTGACGTATTTTTTACTTCTTTATTATCTAAAGAAACTAATGTTTCAGTTTGAGAATTCAATAAAATAGTTTTAGGGGATGTCTCATTAGAAACAAATTTAGTTTTAGATATTATAGAAGTAAAAAACTGAATAAATGATTTAACAACAAGTAAAATCACCAAAAATGTCATATTCATACCAGTGTATAGTAATTTAATTGATTTAAAAGGAAATACACTGACAGGAATAGACAAAATAAATAAAAATATCGTTGTATAAAAAATTGGCCTGGTATGAATTTGCATACTTTGACCTATATTTCCACCCAACGACCCATCATCTGTCGATATAAAAACATTAATAATACCCAGATCTGATCTTATATTCCCAAACATAAATATAATAAAAACCGAAATGATTAAAATTACAACATTTAATTTCAAATAAAGTTTATTTAATCCCAAAATGTAAAAAAAGAAAAAGTTTGAACTATAAATAAACAATATAACAGGAATACTTAATCCTAAAAGATTATTTGCTAATTCTATAAAATTCTTTATGGCATCCATAACTTCTTAATTACATTCATTTAATTATAGAATAATAAAGAATTTAATCAGAAATTACTATTTATCCAAAGGTTAATTATATTTAATAAAAAAATATCTTATTTTAAGATATTCCTTTTTTAGTTAAAAAATCTAAAGCATCTTGCACTGTTAAAATATTCTCTGCATCTTCATCTGAAATTTCAACCGGAGAATCATCAGTGCTAAATTCTTCTTCAAAAGCCATAATTAATTCTACTAAATCCAATGAATCTGCGTCTAAATCATTCATAAAAGAAGCTGAAGGAATTACTTGAGCTTCCTCAACTCCTAATTTGT
>CAZMBU010000053.1:0-3002 GCA_964564565.1 uncultured Dehalococcoidia bacterium
AGCTCCACCAGCTGAAGGCCCAACAATAATTGATATTTGCGGGATTACACCTGAAGATCTGACATTTTTTGTAAAAATAGAACCATATCCTACAAGACTATGAACCCCTTCTTGAATTCTTGCTCCTCCGGAATCAATGATTCCAATCATTGGGCATCCCGTTGAAAGTGCAATATCCATTACTTTGCAAATTTTATCTGCTGCAACTTTAGAAAGAGATCCGCCCATTACTGTAAAATCTTGTGAATAAACAGATACATTGTTGCCATTTATTTTTCCGGTTCCTACTATTACAGAATCTCCAGGAATGGCATTGTCTGAATTTGCAGTAAATCTATCTAATTCTACAAATGAATTTTCATCTAATAAAAGATTAATTCTTTCTCTGGCAGTGTTTTTACCTTTATCATGTTGAGCTTTAATACGAGCCTCACCCCCACCTAATTTGGCTTTGTCCCTTAATTGATTTAAATTGTCAATTTTATCTTTCATTATTGAATTAAATATTGTTAGGTGGTAATAAGTTTGGAATACCTTCTGAGATATTAAAAATTAGTTTGCATTTATTATTAATGCAATTAAGTGTTCCTGATATAACTTCATCTTCTTCTTCTTTATCAATACTTAATGATAAATCATTTTTACATATAGGGCAGGCTAAAATTTCAACTAATGTCTTTTTCATATAGTTTTTTATAATTTTATAAACTCTAATACTTCTGATATTAAAAATATAATTATTGTTAAAGGAAAAATTAAATTCTCATTTATTAATAATTTTAATACACTATTATATATTTTTGATGTTTTGAAATATACTGATTTAAATCTCACAATAAATACAATTAATCCTATCCAAAAAAACAATAATAATTTTAATAGTAGTATAACTAAGTAAATATAAGAATTATTATTAATTGTTGATAAGTTGTTTAATATTAATATGACTCCAGTAATTACTAAAATTGAAAGTAATGTATTAGTCCAATTTTTGTATTGATTTAACATATAGGAGTAAATATTTTTATTTAGTTGAATTTTATTTCCTATAAGTAGAATTATTGACCCTGCGAGCCATGTTGATGCAGTGATGATATGCATGAAATTTATAACTATAGTTATTAATGATAAAAAATTATTATTTATCATTTTTCCTCTTTTAATATCTTTTTTGTATTTTTTAATAAATCATCATAACCTATATAACCATCCCAAATTATAAATTTATTATCTGACTTTGAAACAAATATGGTAGTGGGAAAGGAATTGATTTTATATTTTTTTATTGTCGAATTATCCAAGTTGTAACCAAGCTTGTATGACAAATTTAATTTTTGAGCAAACTCTAATCCATCATTAGTATTATCGATACCAATCATTTGAATCCCTATAATTTCGATTTTATTACCAAATTCATTGTTAAGTTTTTCAATATGTGGTACTTCTTTTGCGCAAGGCCCACAAGAAGGAAACCAAAAGTTTAAGATATAAGCATCTTTGGTAATATCTTTAGTTTGATATATTTCTATATTTGGCTGATATAAAGAAATATTAAAATTTATAGGATTATTGGATGTGACACATGCAATTGATAAAATTAATATAATCGAAAAAGATAATAATAATTTATATAAACTATTCATTTTCATTTTCATATTCATTTATTATTTCTTTTCCAAAATCTAATAATCTCTTACGTTTTTGATCATTAATTTCTTTAAAATTATCTAAATATTTTTCGAAAGAATTAATAATACCTAAATTTTCAGAAATTTGAATATCATTTATTTTCTTTTCAGATATCAATTTTAATTCTGTTGAAACTAGATATTTTGCATTTGATAAAATAGATTTTATTTTTGGATCATTTATAGATTCATAATGTTCTCTAGTGGATTCAATTGTAATTCTTGCAATCGAGTCTTTAATTTCATTAGAATTAAGTTCTTCTTCTATGATATTAACTGGGAATTCTGTGTCTTTAGGTATATTAATAATATATTCCCTGAAATTCCTTGCTGAAACTGGAATTTTTTTATAACTGACCAATCTTTCGCCTTGAAATTTATTTGGATCAATTTCTATTACGTAAAACCCTTTAACATCGTTTTTTTCACCAAAATCGACTCTTTCTAAACTTCCAGAATATATAACAGGAGGTGATTCAATAAGAATTTGATCTTTATGGACGTGACCTAAAGCAACATATTCGAATTCTGGTCTTGCAAAAAATTGAGCAGGAAACATATAATCGGCTCCAATTGACATTAATGTTTCAGTACTCGTTTTTGCTTCCATTACTGTAAGGTGACCACTAAATATACAAGCTATTGATTTATTTACTTTAGATAATTCTTTTTCTAGAGAAGTATCCAAAGTTTGAATGATTTGTTTATTAAGGTCTTCAATTGTAATATCTTTTTTTATATTAGATAATCTAGATATCAGAGATCCTTTTCTTATCCAAGGCATTCCTAATATTTGAATTGGATTTCCTGATTTGGTATTTAACTCATATAATTGTAATTTATCTATTACGGTTATATTGTCTAAATTCATAGTAGGGAATATATCTAAAGCTGTCGCTCTCCCTTTATTCCCTGGCATATCATGATTCCCTACAATTAGAGCAACAGGAATATTAGCTTTAGTTAATTTTAGTAATCTTTTCGCAAATTCTTTTTGGTGTGTTTGAGAAGGATTTCTATCTTTATAGGCATCGCCTGCAAAAATTACTAGATCAACATTTTCTTGTAATGCATAATTAACCAGTTCATCAAAGGTATTTAGAAAGTCTACAATTCTGTTATCTAAGCCTGTTTCTAAATCTATTCCTTTGGAATATCTAGTATATCCAATGTGTAAATCGGAAAAATGTATTATCTTCAATTTTTATCACTGTTACCATGAATGAGTTAAATATATTTTACAATTTAATTATATATTTCTGAGGTTAGTTTTTGGGGTAAATCATTGATTTTTATTCGCTCTTGACCCATAGA
>CAZMBU010000053.1:3048-5937 GCA_964564565.1 uncultured Dehalococcoidia bacterium
GTACCTAATAGTTACACAGTTATCATTGATAGTCTCAAAATCTATAGTTACGCAATATGGAGTTCCAATTTCATCTTGTCTTCTATATCGTCTACCAATACTTTGAGTTTCATCATATTCGATTTTACCTAAATTTCCTTTATTTATTAAATCTTTTTGGATTTTTTTAGATAATTCTGATAGCTTGGGATCTTTACTGAGCGGTAAAATGGCTATTTTGATTGGAGATATTTTAGGAGATAATTTTAATACTGTTCTTGTTTCTTCTTTTGATTCTATTTTTTCTTCAGTATAAGCATCTAATAATGTAATTAATAATAGTCTATCTACCCCTATAGATGGTTCAATTACGTAAGGAGTATATCTTGATTTTGTACTTTCTTCAAAAATGCTGAAATTTTTAGATGCAGATTTTGAATGTGCATCTAAATCAAAACTACCTCTATTTGCAATGCCTTGTAGCTCTGCCCACCCCCAAGGAAATTTATATTCTATATCAGTAGTTCCTTTGGAATAATGTGAAAGATCTTCTTTAGTATGTTCCCTAAGTCTAAGATTAGATTTATTTATATTTAAACTTAGGATGAATTCCATACTATTATTAATCCATTCTTGATAATACTTTGAACTATCCTCTGGTTTTACAAAATATTCTATTTCCATCATTTCAAATTCTCTTGTTCTAAAAATAAAATTTCCTGTAGTTATTTCATTTCTAAAAGCTTTTCCTATTTGTGCTACCCCAAATGGTATTTTTTTTCTGGAAGTATTTAATATATTTTCAAAATTTACAAATATTCCTTGAGCTGTTTCAGGTCTTAAAAATATTTCACTTGTATCTGATACCAATGGCCCTATATTTGTTTTAAACATCATATTAAATTCCCGAGGGTCTCCAAATTGAGAATTGGAACATTTTTCAGTAGGGCAAATACCTTTGGTATTATCTAAAGCGTCAGACCTGAATCTTGCATTACAATCTTTACATTCTAGTAACGGATCAGAAAAGTTTTGGGTATGGCCACTGGTTTCCCATACTTTATTTAAAGATAAAATTGCTGATTCAAGTGCAACAATGTCATCTCTTTGGTACACATGATAATTCCACCAATAATCTTTAATGTTTTTTTTCAACTCTGCCCCTATAGGCCCATAATCCCAAGTACTTGCTAATCCTCCGTATATTTCACTGTTTTGAAAGATTAATCCACGTCTTTTTGCTAGAGAAGTTAATTTTTCTAATAAAGATTCCAAAAAATTATCCTATAAATAATGGAGCAAAAACTACTGAGATAATAGTCATAAGTTTTATTAAAATATTAAGAGCGGGACCTGAAGTGTCTTTAAATGGGTCACCTACCGTGTCTCCTACAACTGCAGCTGTATGAGCATCAGAACCTTTACCGCCTAATTTTCCTGATTCAATATATTTTTTAGCATTGTCCCATGCTCCACCAGAATTTGCCATCATAATTGCTAATAAGAATCCAGAAGCTATAGATCCGGCTAACATAGCTCCTAAAGCTTCTTTACTTAAAATTAAGCCTGTGGCTATTGGCACAATAATTGCAATTAATCCTGGAACGATCATAGCTTTTAATGAGCCATTAGTGCTAATTTCAACAGCTTTTGCATAATCAGCTACAGCTTTCCCTTCCATTAGCCCTTTTATTTCTTTAAATTGTCTTCTTACTTCATTTACCATATCTATAGCAGCTGAGCCAACGGCTTGCATAGTGAGAGCGGAAAAAACAAAAGGCATTAGAGTCCCTATTATTAATCCTATTAACACTTTTACTTCTAATAGATTTATCGATTCAATACCTGCAATACTTGCGTAAGAAAATAATAATGCTCCTGCCGTTAATACTGCAGACCCGATAGCAAATCCTTTACCAGTAGCTGCTGTAGTGTTCCCTAAAGAATCCAAAGCATCAGTTCTCTCTCTTACCTCAGGTGGCAATTTAGCTTGTTCAGCGATACCGCCTGCATTATCTGCAACTGGGCCGTAAGCATCTGTAGCAAGAGTTATTCCTAATGTTGATAGCATTCCTACCGCAGCTAGAGCAATGCCATAAAAATCACCTAACATATATGCTAAAGCCATTGATATTATAATTACTAAAGTAGGTATTATGGTACTAATCATACCTAGTCCCAAGCCTCCGATGATAATTGTTGCTGCACCAGTTTTAGCTTGTTCAGCCAAATTTTTTGTATATTTATATTCATAAGACGTCGCGATTTCAGATGCTGTCCCAATAATTACACCGGCAATCAATCCTGTCAAAATTATCCAAAATACTTCTAAAGGAAACATTGAAGTTAATGACCCAAGTAACGTAACAATTAAAACAATAAATCCAGCAGAAAAAATTCCTGTTCTCAATGACCATAACAGGCTACCCATGCTTGCACCTTCTTTTGTTCGTACAAGAAATGTACCAATTATTGAGCTTATTATTCCTATGGAAGCTATGAAAAAAGGAAGAACAACAGCATCTTTAGAATCACTAATGAATGTTGCGCTTATTACTAAAGTCATTGTAGCAATAATAGAACCAACATAAGATTCAAATAAATCTGCCCCCATTCCAGCTACATCGCCAACATTATCTCCAACATTGTCAGCAATAGTAGCAGGGTTTCTTGGGTCATCTTCTGGAATTCCTGCTTCAACTTTTCCAACCAGGTCAGCTCCTACGTCTGCTGCTTTTGTGTAAATACCGCCACCAACTCTTGCAAATAGAGCTATAGTCGATGCACCAAATCCAAAGCCGGCTGCTGCTTCCATACAATCAAAAATTAAATATATTATTGTTATTCCTAATAAACCAATAGAAACAACAGATATTCCCATTACAGCCCCACTATTAAAAGCTATTCTAA
>CAZMBU010000054.1:0-5874 GCA_964564565.1 uncultured Dehalococcoidia bacterium
TAAATTGTCATTTAGAGTTACTCGACCTCCAAGGAAAGAATTTTTATTTAATAGCCCTAGAACTAAAGCAGCGTCAGTTACAGTTGGATTTTCTCCACCTAGGTCATAACAAGCAGGGCCAGGATCTGCTCCGGCACTTTCAGGACCTACTCTTAAGACACCACTTATGTCTACACGAGCTATACTCCCGCCTCCGGCGCCTAATGTGTGAACATCTATCATTGGTACTGCTATTTTCCATCCAGCTTCAAATCTTTCGTTGGCAATATGAGGTTTTCCATTTTCGATAATTGAGATATCAGTACTAGTCCCACCCATATCTAGTGCAATAATATTTTTTTCATTTATTTCAGAAGCAACATTTGCTGCGCCTTGGGCCCCACCTGCTGGACCAGATAGTATTGAGCGGACTGCAAATTTAATAGAATCTTTAATTGGAGCAGAACCTCCATTGGATTGTATTATTAAAACTTTACTTTCATCCCCATGTTTATTTAGGCGGTTTTGGAAACTACTTAGATATTTACCAAGCTCAGGGCCAACGTAAGCGTTAACAGCAGTTGTACTAATTCGATCAAATTCTTTGATTTGTGGCAGCACTTCATGAGACAAAGATATGAAAGCATCAGGAAATATGTTTTTTATTTCTTTTGCTGTTTGTAATTCATGCTTGGAATTCATAAATGAAAATAGGAAACACACTGCTAGTGAGTTTACCCCTTCGGCCTTTAATTTATTTAAATTTTCTTTTAGATTTTTTAAATTTAAGGGAGTATGAACACTTCCGTCATATTTAATTCTTTCCTGGACTCCTAAACGTAAATATCTAGGTACTAGCGGTTCAACTGAAGCCATTCGGAGATTATATCGATCTTCTTTGAGCCCTTCGCGGATTTCAAGTAAATCTCTAAAACCATCAGTAGTTATAATACCAACATTAGCTCCTTTTCTTTCAATTAAGGTATTAGTTGCAACTGTAGTGCCATGTACAATTAATTCTACCTTTGCAAGTAATTCGTTTAATGTGATTTTATGCGAATTGGCAATTTCAGTTAAACCCTTAAGCACACCTATTGAAGGATCTTTAGGTGTTGAATGTGTTTTGAATTGTTTAATAGGTTGGTTGCTTTGAGCAACAACTAAGTCAGTAAATGTTCCTCCAACGTCTATTCCGATTCTCAAATCATTTCCTTTATTTAAGGCAAAGTATTATTTGTTTTGTTAATTTAATTTTAGATTATAATAAATTATTTTTTCCGAGATTCAAGTTCATCCCAGATATTTTCAATATCGATATTAGCTTTTTTTAACAAAACTAGCATATGAAATAGCAAATCAGAAAACTCATATATTATTTGATCTTTATTTTTATCTGTTAAACTTGCAATTGATAATTCTCCTGCTTCTTCCACGATTTTTTGTGCTATTTTAGGCATTCCTTCATTTAATAATTTTGAAGTATAGCTATCTGGATTTCTATTTTTATTTCTCTCATTAATAATTGAGATAATAGAGTTAAGAGTATTTTCAACAGGTTTATTTTCCTCGCTAAAACATGAAGTATTCCCCTTATGACAAGTTGCCCCTTTAGGGATAGCTTTGATTAAAATTGTATCTTTATCACAATCTAAAGCTAGATTAATTACTTTTAAATAATTACCAGATTTTTCACCTTTTTCCCATAATTTTTTTCGACTTCTACTATAAAACCAAACATGACCAGAATTCATTGTCATATTTATTGATTCTTGATTCATATAACCTAGCATTAATATTTCATTTGTATTGTGATTTTGGATTATTGCAGGTATCAGCTCTGATTTATCAAATTTTATATTTTCATTCATATCTTATTTGTATTCCTTTTTTAGATAAAATTTCTTTAACATTATTTATAGTATACTCTTGGAAATGAAAAATACTTGCAGCCAATACTGCGTCTGCATTTCCTTTTGTTAATGCTTCATACATATGATCAGGCGTACCTGCTCCACCGCTAGCTATTATGGGAATATTTACATTTGCAGAAATTTTGTATAGCAAATTTATATCATAACCAGAAGTATTTCCATCTTGGTCCATGCTCGTTACAAGTAATTCACCAACTCCTAATTTATTTAATTCTTTTGCCCATTTTATTGCATCTAACCCTGTTTTCTTTCTTCCTCCATGACTATAAATTTCCCAATTATTTTTATTTTGTTTTGCATCTATTGCTCCTACAATGGCTTGTGAGCCAAAATAATTTGATGCTTTGTAGAACAACTCTTTATCTAGAATTCCAGCTGTATTAATTGAAACTTTATCAGCTCCGTGGTTCAGTAATCCTTTGATATCATCTATAGTTTTCACACCCCCTCCTATAGTCAGAGGGATGAAAACTTGTTTTGAAACTTTTTCGACAATATTTAATATTGTTTTTCTGTTTTCAATACTTGCTGTAATATCTAAAAATACTAGTTCGTCAGCTCCGTCTTCATAATATTTTTTGGCTAGTTTAACAGGGTCTCCTGCATTAACAAGATTTACAAAACTTTTTCCTTTTACAACTTGACCTTTATCTACATCAAGACAAGGGATTATACGTTTTGTTAGCATTTCAGTGCCTAAATATAATTAAAACCTAAAATTATAAAGTTTGTGTTGCTCGTCAATAAAAATTTCTGAATCTTTTTTAAATCCTAATTTAGATATTTTACTTTCTGGTATAGATTGAGATTTGTCATTTGAATCTATTAAAATTGTAAGCCAAGAATTTTTTTTCAGAGCTTTTGTAAATAATTCAAGGCTAACATTATATGAATCCCAGTTAGAAATAAAAGCACCATCTACTGATTCAGGAGATATTTTTAATTCTTTTGTGTATTCTTTGAGTACAACATTGCCAAGATTAATTTTCTTTAGCATTTTTTTTGTTTTATCTATATTTGACTTGTTTTTATCAAAAGCTATAACTTCCCCATCAAAAACATATTTGCCAAATAGTATTGGGAATAGTCCTTCTTCAGCTCCTAGGCATACGATGGTTTGGTATGGCATAACTGGGAGAGTGGCAATTATTTTATGTGTATCAATATTTAATATAGTTTGATTATTTTTTACCATTAATTAACCTTTATATTTTTTGAATATTGTGTTTGGATTTAGCTTGTTTTCATATAAAGCTTTTCCAATTATAACATTTTCTATTCCCAATTCATCTAATGATTGAAGGTCAGATTCTGAAGAAATTCCACCAGCTATTGTGAGATTAATATTGAATTTATTTTTAATTTTTTTTATATCGTTTATTGATATTCCTTGAAATGTCCCGTCTTTTTCAATATCAGTATAATTTATTTTTTTAATACCTTTTTGCATTAAAATATATATTAAATCTTCAGGAGTGGAATTTGTTTTTTTTGTCCATCCTTGAGTTTTCACTTTACCTTTTGAGGTGTCTAATGAAACAGCTATTTTTTCAAATCCGTATTTTTTTATTGCTGTACTCACAAAATTATTTTCATCTTTTATTGCGGCGGTTCCCAGGATGACTTTTTTTATTCCAAAAGATAAATAATAGCCAATCGTATCTAAGGTTCTTACCCCTCCTCCAATTTGTATTTTTACATTGGAATTATTTATCATTTTTTCAATAATATTTTTAGAAATGGTTTTACCTAATTTCGCGCCTTCCAGGTCAACAATATGTATTAATTTTGCTCCTAGGAATTCCCAGTTTTGCATAACTTCTATTGGGTTTTCAGAATATATTGTAGATTGCTTGTAATCTCCTTTGTATAATCTGACACATTTATTTTTATATATATCTATGGCTGGTATTACTATCATAAATCTTGTTACATTATTTTTGTTATAAAGTTTTTATATATTTCTAATCCAATTTCACCGCTTCTTTCAGGATGAAACTGTAATCCAACATAATTTTTATTTGCAATGGCAGAACAAAAAGTGATTCCATAATTTGTGTTGGCAATGATATTACTTTTATCATTGGGTATTACGTAATAACTGTGGACAAAATAGAAATATGAGTCATTTGGAATATTGTTAAAAATAGGATGATTATTCTCAAAATTTACTTTGTTCCATCCTATATGTGGAACTTTAACAGAATTTGGAATTTTAGCAACCTTTCCTTTGAATATATCTAATCCTTGACTATTACCTTCTTCAGATTTTGTAAATACTAATTGCAACCCTAAGCATATTCCTAGAAACGGTATTTCTTTATTTATCATTTCCAAGAGAGTTTGTTTTATACCGCTATGACCTAATTTTTGCATAGCATTAGGAAATGATCCTTGGCCTGGGAATATGATAGCTTTTGCTTTTAATAATTCTTTTGGATCTTTTGTTACAACTGCATCACATCCAATTTTAGTTAATGCATTTTTAATACTTTTAATATTACCTGCATCATAATCTACTATATGTATTTTTAAATTATTTTTCATTTTTATCAGATTCAAAATATACTCTTTCATCTTCATTTTCTTGTGCCCTTGCCAGATAGAACAGTAAGTCTGATAATCTGTTGATATATTTTGGTATATTTTGATTTATTAATTTTTCTTTTTTGTTTAAATTAGTTAATGTTCTTTCTGCAGAACGTAATTGTGTACGAGATATATCTATACTTGATGATTTTATATTACTGCCAGGAATAATAAATTTTGGCTTCAAATTTATCTTTTCGTCAAAAGAATCAATTAAAGATTCGATTTTTATGATTGATTCTTTATTTATGAGATTTAAATTCCACTTGGATTGAGTTAGTTTGTGATGATTTTTGTTTGATACTGATATTTCAGTACTAATTACAAAAAGATCATTTTGTATATCAAGGATTATTGAATTTATATTTTGATCATTAATAACTGCCCTAGCCATACCTAAGTAGCTGTTAACTGTATCCAAAAGTCCGTATACTTCACATCTTATATTGTCTTTTGATACTTTTTCTCCAAAAAGTAGGTGAGTTTCCCCATTATCACCCGTTCGGGTATAAATTTTCAATATAAATCCTTTATATTAGTATTATGTAAGAAGTACATTAAAATTATACTATTATTTTATAGGTTTTAGGAGATATATATGTCTGAGCAATCTGTGATTAAATCAAAAGTAATGATTGATATGGTTAATAAAAATCCTATTGAAGATGGAGCTGTCATTTTTGAAGATGGCTTAATAACTTTGTCAGGTAATTACGAAAAGATCAAGAATAAAATTAGATCTGATGCGACAATTTATGACTACAAAGATTCAGTGTTAATGCCAGGTATGGTTGATTGCCATACTCATCACAATGGTTTTGGAGATGGGAGAAGTGGAGATTCTATTGGAGAAATGCCAGATGATATACTGACCATCAAATCCGCTAAAAATGCAAAAACCAGTCTGTATTCTGGGGTTACTACAATAAGGGAAAATGGTCCAAAGAATACAACTATGATGAAGCTAAGAGATGCAGTAAATCAAGGATTAGCGATTGCTCCAAGAATGGTTTTGTGTGGTCGGCCAATAGCTATTATAGGGGGGCATATGGGATATTTTGGAGGTGAAGTTACAGGTCCTGTAGAAAGTTTAGCACTTTCTAGGCAACTTATTAAAGAAGGAGTAGATTATTTTAAAATCACTGCAACCGGTGGATCCACTGCAACCTCTTTTCCTTTGAGACCAAGCTTTTCTCAAAAAGAATTGGATGCAGTTACTAATGAAGCGAAAAATTATGGTTTATTAACGGCTACTCATTGTTTGTCTATGGAAGGAATTGATAATTCTTTAAATGCTGGTGTTGATATGATTATTCATTGTAATTTTGACAATAACAGAGGTGAGTCTAAATTTAATGAGAAATTAGCAGAAAAA
>CAZMBU010000055.1:0-5849 GCA_964564565.1 uncultured Dehalococcoidia bacterium
AATATGTGGTATACCAAATTCGTCTCTGTAAATACTTATATCATCTGAAATTTTGTCAAACTTATGTTCAGTATTTAAATCCGGTAAGTAATTGTTAATATTTTTCATTTAAACCTCCAATGTCGGGGTGACCGGACTCGAACCGATGACCCCCAGTACCCCATACTGGTGCGCTAGCCAACTGCGCCACACCCCGTATTCTTGAGAATACCATAGTTATTATTTCTTTCAAATATTATTAAATTAAGTTAAACCTATCCAATTCCACTATTTCAACTTCCAGATAAGTTTTATTTATAAATTCAGTAATATTATTTAATCTTTTTTCTAGAGTGTTGTAACTATTAGAAACAGAAAGTATTCCGAAATTAGCAAACCTAATAGAATTTAAATCATCTACTTCTGAAAGTGAAATATTGAATCTTGATTGCAGTTTTGATTTAAAAGAATTAGTAAACGATCTTTTGTCTTTTAAAGATTTCCCCCATTTGATTAAAAATCTTATTTTTAGACCCGAAACATACAATTATCCTCCTTTGTGTTAAAATCTGAATAATTTAGTTCAAATTATTATATTAAATATGAATATACATGTTTGAATCAGAAAAAGATTTAATCAAAGCTGTACAAAAAACCCGAGTAGCAAGAAAACCTTCGCAACATCTGGCTACATTTGGCACTACTGTAATTAATTACTATGTAATAACAGAACCAATTTATTCAGACATTAATGACTCTAAGAAAGAAACAGTTATCAGAACTGGTAAAGTAAATTCTGGAAAACCCGAAATTGTTACTCCTACATACGCATTAAATTTAAAAGGATTTAGTGACGAAGCGTATCAATACTTAGAATTTATATCTGATAAATTTGGAGTAAATAGCCCTGGAGTACTTTATCAATATAAAAATGAACCTGGAAAAACAAACATTCTCAACGGATCAGTAGAAGAGGTTTCTAATAACATCATAAAAGAACTTAATTTAAAAAAAGACAAATTAACCGCAGTTATTGTTGGAGTAGACGAATTATGGGATGTGTCGTTACTAAAATTTATTCATGATTTTACATCTGAATCTTTAGTCAGTAATGTAAGTGAATTTAACTCTAGAGGGTTACTGCAACCACAAAACAAATTAGGAGGTGTTCCAAAAGCTGCTGCCCAAAGAATTGAAATACTATTTAACCAGGTAGAATTTGGGGCTGATCCAGAAGTACTTAAAAAAGAATTAGATAGATGGGGTTTATTTGATCATTATGAAGAAAGATTTTTAAATTTATTTAAAAAATAGCTTGTTAAAACTAAAATACTTAACAATCTTTATATTAATCATTTCTGTAATATTTATACCAGAATCAGTAAAAATTAATCCCATTCATACACAAGTAGCAAAAATTACTTTTAATATTTATGAATGGGAAATTAAAAATTTATCAAATTTAATTATTAATGAATTAAAACAAAGCAAAAATCATAAATCAGATGAAACTGATGATATTCAAAAATTAATTGAAAGTGAAATTAAAAAAAATAAAATATTAATATTTAATAAATTTCTTTTTCCTAAAGTCAGATTCAAAATTGATAATACTCCTAATATTTTAATCATATCCCCAAAAAATAAAATAAAACTTACATACTCAATCTTATTAAAACAAGACTTAACTATTAAAGAAAAAGAGGCGATAGAAAATCAAATTGAAGCAAAATTCAATGTGTCAGCAATAATTTTAAATATAGGTGGCATAGCTTTTTATCCATCGTTAATACCTAAAGATATTAATAACAATAAAATTATAAAAAATATAATTCATGAATGGCTTCATCAATATCTCGCATTATATAATCTTGGACAAAATATTTACAAGAACAATGAAATGTTAGCATTAAATGAAACTATAGTTAGCTATATTAGCGAAGAATTAGCAAGTAACATCATAACCACAACTCAATCCACTAATCTTAAATCCAAAAAAATAAATTCATTTAATTCCGAAATCAGATTCACTCGATCAATAACTGATAACTTACTTTCAAAAAACAAAATTGATATGGCTGAAAAATTCATGTTATCGCAAACAAGCAAATTAAATTATCAGGGATATCAAATAAGAAAAATTAATCAAGCTTATTTTGCTTTTTATAACTCGTATGGAACCACACCTCAAAGTACAAACAATATTTTGCCAAAATTAAAATGTATACGTACAAAAAATTTAAAATTACATGAATTTACAAATAAAGTTAAAAATATTGATGATTTTGCAAAATTTGATAATATTTTAAATTCTGATCCGGATTTTAAAAAATGCTTAAATTAGATTTTATTTATTACTAAAATTAACTATAATTAATTATTAATTAGTAAGGTACCTAAGTGTTTGACAACAAAGAACCAGAATTTAATTTTTCCGGTATTAATAAAATTCTAAATAATATTAGAAAATATATACCACTTCCAAAAAACAATTCCTTTTTCCTTATAATTGTTATCTTGTTTTTTATTGGCTTATGGGGAAGTTCAGGCATATTTACAGTTCAACCAGGAGAACAAGCAGCTTTGAGGCTGTTCGGGAAATTTAACTCGATAGCAGGGCCAGGACTGCATTGGTTCTACCCGTCACCCATAGGACAAAAAGATATTGTAGCCACTGATACTATCAGAAGATTAGAATTAGGTTTCAGGGGAGATAAAGCAGTGCCGGATGAAGCTTTAATGATCACAGGGGATGAAAATATAGTAGATGCACAATTATTAGTTCAGTTTGATATTAAAGATTTAAAAAACTTTCTATTCAGAGCAATTGACCCTGGTGGAAAAACAATGATGGATGTAGCTGAAACATCTTTAAGACAGATAGTAGGCAGCAAACCCATAGATGATGTGCTAACGACAGAAAAAGAAGCAGTTCAAGCAGAAACTAAAACACTAATGCAAAACCTTTTGGATAGTTATAATTCAGGAATAAGGGTCAGAGAAGTAAAATTACAAAATGTACAACCTCCTCAACAAGTACAAGATGCATTTGATGATGTTGTAAGAGCTCGAGAGGATAAAGAAAAAATAATTAACCTTGCTGATGCTTATAAAGAAGATATACTGCCAAAAGCAAGAGGCTATGCTGCTAAAGTTGTACAAGATGCAAAAGCATATGAGGCAAAAAGAATTGCTGAATCAAAAGGTGAAGCTGACAAATTCAAAGCTATACTTGCTGAATACGTTTTGCAAAAAGAGACAACTGAATCAAGGCTATATCTAGAGACAATTGAAAAAGTATTGCCAAAATCAAAACAAATCATAATAGGAGACCCTAATAAAATATATATTTTCAATTCTGACAATGTAAAACAAGTTATTGGATCATTAGAGGATTAACATGAAAAGATCATATACCGCAATAATAATTTTAGGACTGATAACATTTTTTATAATGGTACAATCAGTATTTATTGTTGATGAAACAAATACTGCAATAGTTACTAGATTTGGCGAACCAATTAAAACATCAACTACCCCCGGATTAAATTTTAAAATACCATTTGTAGATCAAGTTAGAAAATTTGAAAAAAGGATATTAATTTTTGATGCTCCTCCTGATTCTCTTCTCACAAGTGATAAAAAACGTTTAGTAATAGATGTTTATGCCAGAGGGAAAATTGTTGATCCTCTTTTATTTTTCAAAACAACACGTAATGAAACTTTAGCAGCATCCAGAGCCATAGATATTATCTCATCTGAATTAAGGAGAGAAATAGCTTCAGATTTGCAAACTGAAATAATAAAAACAAATAGAGAACAAATAATGAATAAAGTCAAAGAACTAGCAAATCCAAAAATCCGCGAATTTGGAATTGAACTTGTTGATGTAAGAATTAAAAGAGCAGATTTCCCTGAAGAAATAGCTGAAAGTATATACGGAAGAATGCAAGCTGAGAGAAAGAGAAAAGCTGACAAAGAAAGAGCTGAAGCCGCAGAGGTTGATTTAACTGTAAGATCCGAAGTAGATAAAGATGCTACAATTATCAGGGCAAAAGCCGATCAAGAAGCTAAAATAATTATTGGTCAAGCAGAAGCATCCGCAATTGAAATATTATCTAAAGCACATTCTCTTGATCCAGGATTCTATCAATTCTTAAGGCAATTGGAAGCGTACGAAAATAGTTTCGATAATAACACAACTATTATCATTCCAAAGGATTCAAGTATATTAGATTCGTTCTTTGGACCGAATAAAACATCTCGAAATTCCCCTCAGGTTCCAAAAACAGATTAATTATTAATGTCTAACATTAATATACATTACGATTCTGCTTTCTCGATAAACTTAAATATTACCCAGTGTATAACAAATATATTTAAAATTTTAAATTTAAATCCAAGCACACAAATTAATATTTTATTTGTTAATAACGAAAAAATTACACAATTAAATTCTGAATTTCGAGGAATTTCTGAACCAACTGATATTTTATCTTTTTCCCCTGATTTCTCAGGTACTTATTACGGGAAGGCAAAAGAAGCCAATTTCAAAAAACATAATATCGAATTCCCAGAACACCCTAAGATAAATAAAATTTTGCTAGGAGATTTAGCTATTTCTTTAGAATATATAAAAAATCAAAGTGAGAATAAAAAAATTATATTTGATAATGAAATTAAAAAATTAATAATACATGGTATATTACATTTAAGTGGTTATGATCATGAAAATTCTGAAGATGAAAAGAAAATGACTAATAAACAAAATTACATATTAAATAAAATTTAAAATGCAAAAAGAAGTTTTATATAGAAAATGGAGACCTAAAAGCCTAACAGAAATAATAGGACAGGAAGAAATTATTCAATTACTAATAAATTCTATTACCCATAAAAGATTATCCCAATCATATGTATTTTCAGGTCCTTCAGGAACAGGCAAAACAAGTACAGCCAGAGCCTTTGCAAAATCTGTAAATTGTGAAAATCGTGAAGCTTTAAAGCTAGATATATCTAATTGTAATTGTACATCATGCAGTTCAATTAATGATTATTCATCTAATACTCTCATAGAATTAGATGCAGCAAGTTCAATTAGGCAAGTAGAAGATTTAACTGAAGTGATGCTACAAAAAATAAATTTTTTGTCCGGATCAAATAAATTTAAAGTTTATATTTTAGATGAAGTGCATATGTTAAGCAGACATTCCTTCAACGCATTATTAAAAACTTTAGAAGAACCTCCAGAACATTTAATTGTAATCCTTGTAACAACTGATCCACAAAAAATTCCACAAACAATCTTATCAAGATGCCAAATAGTTGAATTTAAATCTATAGACGAAAATAATATATCTGCAAAATTAACCAAAATAGCAAAAAATGAAAAAATAATATTAAACGCGGAAAATGCGAATATTATTGCATCCCATGCAAATGGCAGTCTTAGAAATGCTGAAAACTTATTAGAAAAATGCATTCTTAAGCAGAACAACAACGAAATTGATGAAGATTTAATCAGATACACATTGGGAATCATAAATGACGAAATACCAGTGAAAATTTTAAACTATTTATTTTCAGAAGATCTTAGTTCCGCACTGAAATTATTAAATGAAGAAATAAACAAAGGTAGTAGCTTCAATTCGATAATGAATGAATTCCGTAAAACATGTGTAAAATTAATACACTACAAATATGGATTAGAAACAAAGCAATCTGAAATCAGTAAAATGGCGTCTATGTTGGACATCACAACAATTAAAAGAATTTCAGAGATTATAAATTCTGAAAATATTATTAATATAGAGAATTTTCGCCTTAATTTAGAAATACTTCTGATAGAACTTTTTGAGTTGTTTCAAGTT
>CAZMBU010000056.1:0-5844 GCA_964564565.1 uncultured Dehalococcoidia bacterium
TTTTCGATTATCATCTATTTCTTCTAACAGGGTCTTTTGGGTAAAATCGCCCTCTAACGGATATAATTTTTGTACCTCATCACCATATATGGAAACCCCACAATTACCTGAAAGCATTTCAATAAGTTTCAAGGATATTTCTTTCCTCGGCTGACGAAACTCATTGGCAACATCTTGCGCCTCATCAATAAAAAGATGTTTAAATGATTTGATAAATCGATTAAATTGATCATCTCTTGCTTCAATTAATTTAGATAATTGAAGCAATACTGATTGCCCAAAATAGACTTTGGTAGGATGATGCCAATTTAACAATGGATTTTTATTTGACATAAATCAATTAATTCTCAATAAGTAATTTTTGAGGATCTTCTATAAATTCTTTGATTCTGACCAGGAATTGAACAGCCTCTCCTCCGTCTACTATTCGGTGATCATATGTTAATGCTAAATACATGATTGGTCTTATAACAATTTCATCATTAATTACAACAGGTTTCTTTTTTATTGTATGCATTCCAAGAATGCCTACTTGTGGGGGATTTAGAATTGGAGTTGAGAACATAGATCCAAAAACTCCTCCATTGGTAATAGTAAAAGTTCCGCCTGTTAAATCATCAATAGTAAGTGATTTGGTTTTAGTTTTGGTAACCATTTCAACGATTGATTTTTCAATTTGGGAAAAGGATAAGGTATTAGCGTTTTTTAATACTGGAACAACTAGTCCTTCATCAGACGCCACTGCAATCCCTACATGATAGTAGTTTTTCAATATTATTTCTGTTTCTCGCATTTCTGAATTTAGATTTGGGAAGTCTATTAATGCTTGTACAACTGATTTAACAAAAAATGACATAAATCCAAGCCCGACACCTTTTTCTTCTTTAAATGAATCCTTATATTTTGTTCTGATGGCCATTATTTCTGACATGTCAACTTCGTTATACGTTGTTGTCATTACTGTATTGAGATGAGCATCTGTCAGTCTTTTGGCAATAGTTTCTCTTCTTTTAGTAATTCTTTTTTTTGTTTCTAATGATTCTTGTGGAATAGGTGAATCATTTTTTGAAGTACTCAATGGAGTATTTTTATTTATCTCAGCATTGATATCATCGATAGTAATTTTGCCAGCTCTGCCTGATCCGTTAATAGAATCTACATTTATGGAATGTTTATCAGCTAGATTTTTAGCGACAGGAGTAATATTCACATCTTTTTCTTCTTGATTTTCTGTTTGTGTACTATCTGGAAATTCTGGTTCTTTTTTGGAATCGGTTATATTTTTTTGGGTTTGTATTTTTCCTGTTAATTCAGTATTTATGGTGCCAAGAACAGTTCCAACATTTACAATTTCTCCCTCTGAGATATTAATTGTTTCAAGAGTTCCTGTTGCTGGGGCTGTAACTTCTAGGTTCACTTTTTCTGTTTCTAATTCTAGAATTGTTTCTCCAGCCTCTATTTGATCTCCTTCATTTCTTACCCAAGCACCTACAGTGGCTTCAACTATGGATTCACCCATTTCTGGAACTTTAATTTCTATTGCCAAATTTTACCTCTTACTTAATATCTTTAAATAGTTTCGCAATTGTTTCAGTTTGGATCTTATGTAAATCTGAAGTTCCAACTGATGTACTTGCTCTTTGCACTGATCCACAATATTCTAATTCAAAATCATTGGATAATGAAGCTTTATCAAGTTGATTTGATACAAATTGCCAAGCTCCTCTGTTTTTTGGTTCTTCTTGTATCCAAATAATTCTATTAATATCTTTATATTTTTTAAGGAAATTAATTATTTCATTTTTGGGGAATGGGTACAGTTCTTCAATAGAAATTATCGCGCTATTTGAGGATAACGAATTTAATTCATCATCTAATAAATCGATTATAATTTTACCTGAACAAAGTAATAAATTATTTATTTTATTATTACTTTTAGGTAAATAAGTAATAATTTTTTTGAAATTATCTTCTGTAAATTCTTTTATTTCTGATGCAGCAAATGGGTGCCTAAGTAAACTTTTGGGCGTCATTATTATCATGGGAGTTTTATTTGTAGATTCATTGGCTTGTATTCTCAGAGCATGGAAATATTGTACTGATTTCGTTGGGTATATTACTCTTAGGTTTGAGTCAGCGCAAAGACTTAGATATCTTTCTAGATGAGCACTAGAATGATTTGGCCCTTGTCCTTCATATCCATGTGGTAATAGCATTGTTAATGAAGATTTAATTCCCCATTTTGAATACCCTGATGAAATATATTCGTCAATTATACTTTGAGCATTATTAACAAAATCTCCAAATTGCGCTTCCCATAAAACTAATGAATTATTAGTGTCTAATAATGTGTATCCATATTCAAAAGCTAAAGTAGCCATTTCTGTTAATGGGCTATTTTTTATCATAATTTTAGATTGTTCAGTATATAAATTATTCAGAGGAATAAATTTATTTCCATTATTTATATCGTGTAAAACAGCATGTCTTTGGCTGAATGTTCCTCTCTCTGTATCTTGTCCCGTCAATCTGATATTTTTCCCATCTTTGATTATACTGCCTAATGCTAATAATTCTGCGTGACTCCAATCTAGTTTAGATTTAGTTTCCGTGATGTTTTGTTTTCTTTCCAAAATTCTTTTCAGTCTACTGTTAATGGTGAAATCAGAGGGGTATTCAAAAATCTTTTTATTTAAATCAGTGAACGTATTTAAGTTTATGTTAGTAGGTGTATTTTCATAATCATTTGATATTTCTTTGTTTAACTTAATTAAATCAAGATGTTTTTTTGATATTTTTTCATGGTTAGGATTTTCTAATTCCGCTTCTAGAATTTGATCCCATTTTTCTGTGTATTGTTTTGTTAGTTTTTCAATGTTATTGCCATGAACATTGATTAATTTGTTTTTGTAAATTTCTTTTAGATGAGGGTGGTTTAATATTTTTTTGTACATTAATGGCTGAGTGAATGATGGTTCGTCTCCTTCATTATGTCCGTGCCTCCTGTAACCTACCAAATCTATTAAAATATCTTTTTGGAAAGTCATTTTATACTGATAAGCTAAGTTTGCTACGTTAAGACATGATTCCACATCATCTGCATTAACATGTATGATGGGTATGTTGTATGCTTTAGCTATATCAGTGCAGTATCCATTTGATTTTGTTTCATCTGGATTGGTTGTAAATCCTATTTGGTTATTTACAACTATATGTATAGTCCCACCAATGTCATATGGTTTTAAGTTTTTCATGTTGAAAAGTTCAGATACTATCCCTTGACCTGAGAAACTAGCATCTCCATGAGTGATGATACTCATTGATTTATTAATAGCATTATTTTTAATTAAATTTTCTTGTATAGATTTCAAATACCCATTAACAACAGGACTTGCAAGTTCAAGATGGCTAGGATTATCTAATAATTCTATTTTAAGATTCTTATGAGATATTTTTGATCCATAATGATATAACACATCTTGCATCCATCCCCCGTAAGGGTCATTGTTTGTGTTAGTTACTTTACCAGCTTTCAAGTAACTGAATACTTCTGAGTATGGCAATTTAAATAGTGTGGCCATAACACTTATTCTACCTCTGTGTTGCATACCTAAAGTTATATATTCTTTTTTATCTTTTTCGCTTAGTTCAATAAATTTATCAATCATAGGTATTAAGGAATCTTCTCCTTGAATTGAAAACCATTTTTTAGCAGGAAAATGTTTCGATAAAAATTCTTCAAAAGTATCAATTTCAGTAATTCTATCTAATAGGTTTATTTGTTGATCATAGGATGGTTGGGTGTTATTTGGATTTTCTATATTATCGATAAGCCAATTAATTTCATCTTGATTTTCTAGGTGATAGAATTCATATCCTATATTTGATGTATACAAATCTTTTAATTTTTTTGTCCTGCCATTTGCATTTATATTTATATCTGGGGCTATATGAATGGACAGGGGGTCTAATTGTGCATATTTATGACCATTTTTACGTAAGTTTTCAATTTCTAGAATATCATCATTTGATTTAATTATTTTAGTTGTATCGTTGGTTGTGGTTTTTTCAGTATTGAGATTGGAAAGAATTTTTTCAAATTCTTCTGATTTGAAAAAATCAGCTAAATCTATTCCTACACTATCAGGGTCCGTTAGATAATCCTCATAAAGACCCATAATGTAAGCTGAGTTTAAATCTCCAAATTGATAGTTTTTGTACATTAGTATTTATATTAACTTTATTTCAGAATTACTGAGGTATGAGTATTATCGATTATAGTTATATATTTTTCAATAATATAAATAAACTTAATAATTTAAGGTTGAAGAGAAATTTCACTTAGTAGTTTTTTAGTTGATATTACATGTTTGTTAATTTTTAATTCTTCTGGGTCTAATCCTAAAGCAAGTCCTACTAATTGAGGCACATGGATAATTGGGAGATCAATTTCTCTTTCCATCATCCAGGCTGCTCTATCTTGATATTGATCCAAATTCAAATGACATAACGGACAGGGTGTAACCATTGCAGCAGCTCCAAGATCTTTTGCAGTACTAGTATGATTGCCTACCATTTTTAAAGATGCTTTCTCATTTATTGTTACAATAGGGAATCCGCAGCATGCTGTTTTACCCGGGAAATCAACTACAGTTGCTCCAACCCATTCAGTTAAATCTTCTAAACATGTTTCTCTTTCAGGTTTTTCATAAAATTTTAACGCTTTACTTGGTCTTACCAAGTAGCAACCATAAAATGGAGCTAATCTTAAACCTTCTAATTGTCTTTTAACTAAAGATTTGAATTTTTTTTCACCTATTTCTTCAACAATTATCCATAAAAGATGCCTTGTTGGAGTTTTGCCAGTATATTCAAGTCCTTCCTCTGCCAATGTTTCATTGATTTCTGCTCTGTATTTTTCGTCTTCTAATCGGTATTCTGCTTGTGACATTACTCCTTGGCATGTACTACATATAGTTAGAATAGGGAGGTTTTGTTTCTCAGCTAAAGCTATATTTCTTGCATTTAATGTATCTCCAAGTAACTGATTTTTTTCTTGTAATACACCTGCACCTGTACATGATGCGGATTCTAAAGCTTTTTCATCAAGTTCTATACCTAAGATTTCAGATATTTTTACTGTGGAAGTATATAATTCAGGACAAGCTCCTCGCGAAACACAACCAGGGAAAAAAGCAAATTTCATTCTTTATCCTCCAATTTTTTGAATATCTTTTTAATTTCATCTTTATTTTTGCTGGAATGAGAAAGAAATGGTGGTCTTTTACCTGCTAATTGAGCACCGATAGCTATAGGTAATAATTTGACTAATTCAATTATATTAAATAAACCTTTAGTTCTTAAAATTAATAAAACTTCATTCAGAATTCCGTTACTTTTAATCAGATCAGTAAAAGATTTTGCATGTCTTGCACCATAATTTTTATCTATTTTATTTTCAATTGATTTTGATCTGATAGCCATTATTCGTTCCATGGGGTTTACATCTTTTGGACATACTTCTACACATTGCATACATCTTGTGCAGTCCCATATTCCTCCATCTTTTTCAAGATCTTGAAGTCTTTCAAATTGAGATCCATCTCTAGGATCAGCTATGAATCTATAAGATTTAGCTAAAGCTGCAGGTCCAAGGAAATTGTCTTTTACTTCTAGAACTGTACAGTCTGACACACATGCGCCACACATGATACAATTCATCACCCCAACAAGGTGAACCATATCGTCATTAGGGGCAAGATATTCACCATCTGGGACTTCACCTTCTGGTTTCATATATGGATCAACTGCATTAAATTTATCCCAGAAAGGTTTGAAATCTGA
>CAZMBU010000057.1:0-5777 GCA_964564565.1 uncultured Dehalococcoidia bacterium
TGCTTCTGCCCATGGGGGGCATGTGTCTGGAAAATCACTAGGTTTTGTTCTTCCTTCGGTCATGGCTTTATTCATAAGATGTTCAATAACATCTCCATTCTCAGCATGAAGTTGTACTACTCCACCGTTAGCACCTACGATCTCCATAACTTTTGCTATGAATGAATCAGATACTCTGTGGTCATATGTCATAAACATCTTATAAGAAGTTACTCCCATATTTATTGCTTCAGGAAGGCTGTCTATTATATAAGGAGTGTTGCTCAAAATATAATGAAAAGAGTAATCTGTGAAAGCTTCTTTTTGCGCATCTTCCTTCCATCGATTAATAGCCTGTGGAAGGGTTTCTTTTTCAGATGCATTATAAGCACCAAAGGGAATTATCGTTGTTAGTCCAGCAAGTGCTGCTGCTTTAGTAGTCACTCCCCAATCATCACCAGTTTCACGAACATGTACATGACAGTCAATCGCGCCCGGTAATACATGTTTGCCAGATGCATCAATATATTTATCAGCATCAGGCAAAGTATTTTGATCTCCTATAGCTATAATTTTATCATCTTTAATTGCTATATTTGTTTTATATGCATTTGAAGAAAATGCAACTATTCCATCATGTATGATAGTGTCTACTTTATTTGTCATTATGAATCCCAGTATTTTTTTATTTACTAATTATAACTATTTGTTCAATATTTAATAAATCACTCTATTACCAAATTACGCAAATTTAATTTCTTTCATATATAATATTTTTCAGCAAATCTTAAATATCTTATTCAAATGAATAAAAGTAATTTACATGGAAGAATTTTAGCTTCTATAGGAGTATTGATTATTTCTCCTGATACATTATTTATGATTTGGGGAGAAATGCCAGCTTTTCAAATGGTTGCCTGGCGAGGTATGTTGGCGGGATTATGTTATTTGACAATTTGGTTTATCTCAAGAAGATCATTTATATATATCGACTGCAAGACACTTTTTTCAAATTGGGGATTTATCATTGTTTCCTGCTATTTTATAACTACGATCTTATTTTGTATTGGGATCTCTATTGCTCCCGCCCCTGTAGTTTTGTTTTGTGTAGCAACAATCCCAGTTTTTGCTGCTGTCTTTGGACATAAAATATTAAATGAACCTGCAAGTAAATCAACTTGGGTAACAATAATATTAGTTATCATCGGAATTTCAATAGCTATTTACGGGGCAAATACCCAGGAAATTAATTTTGACATACTTATAATATTAGGTGCGCTGTGTGGCATTGGATCTTCGTTAACAATTTCTCTTAGCTATGTAATTATTCGCCAAAAAAAAGAATTGCCTTTTGTTTTGCCTATGGGTATAGGAGTATTCTTATCAGGGGTAACAGGATTATTTATAACTGGTTATCAGAATATGATGACAGGTAATACTTTACCTATTATTGCCACTGGTATTTTTATACTCCCCATTCCTATGTATTTATTATCATATGCATCAAAATTTACAAGAGCCACAAATGTAAGTTTAATATTACTATTAGAAACTGTTTTAGGGCCTTTATGGATTTGGTTAGGCACTGGAGAAAAACCAACAAGTTTAACCTTAATCGGAGGATTTGTAGTTATTTTTAGTATAGGAGTTCACTTAATATATACTGAGAAAACCCTAAGAGATGAAAGAAATCATTTAGATGATTCTAAACCTAAAGAATATAATTGGATAAATTGGGACGACGATAAAGAATATACATAGAATTAGTACTCTATTTCCTTTCAATGATGGTTGTGGAGCGGGAGACCGGATTCGAACCGGCGACCTTCTGCTTGGAAGATTGCTTAAATGTGTATCTACGTGTACGTACTTAATTGAAATTTATCAAAATTAACAAGGAAAGATGTACGTATGTGTCTTCCAATGTCTTTTAATGCTTTGGTCTACAGATTGGTCTACAAAAACCTTATAGAAAATGATGCCCTACACTACATATTACTCAATAGTTCTACATGGGTAATTGGGATAGAATTAGATGCGATTAAATTAATTAATCACCAGTTATGCAATATCATTTAATAGATCTTGATACCTCATTGACTAGATAAGTAATTTGCTGAAACTTAATGTGTCTTTCATGAATTTTATAAATGTTTTTGCTGATTTAGATATAACTCTATTTGGTAAAGATATTATTCCGCATTCATCTTGTTTTAAAATATTATTTAAATCTACGATTGCAATATTATTTAAATCATCCTTATCTATGGCTAATTTTGGGCCAATAGAAATTCCCATGCCAATTTCTACAAATTGTTTTATGAAATCAATACTATCTAATTCTATTATTACATTGAATGATATATTATTTCTGGAAAATTCTTGTTCGATTAATTCTCTTGTGTAAGAATGTGATTCCATCATTATAAATGGATATTTTGAGATTTTGTTCAATGATATTGATTTTTCTTTAGTTAGTGGATGATTTTTGGGTGTAATTAAAACTCGGTTATAATTAAATAATTTTTCGAAATGGATATTTTGAGATTTTGTTTTTCCAGGAATTATTCCAAAATCAATCTCACGATTTTGCAACATATAAATAACGTCTTTTCTGTGGCCTGATCTAATACTAATTGGGATATTTAAATCTTGTTTGAGGAAATTTTTAATTACATCAAATAATATATGAGGAATAATGTCATATGTCGCCCCAATTGTTACTACTATATCTTTATTATTCTTTATACTAGTAGTTGTAATATTATCAATTGATTCCAATAAGTTAATTACTGTATTTGCAAATACTATCCCTTCTTTTGTTAATACAATAGGTCTTTTCACTCTATCAAATAAAATTATTTGTAATTCTGATTCCAATTTTTGTATATGCGTTGTAACAGTTGGCTGCCCTATGTTCAGTCTCTTTGCAGCTTTAGAAATACTATTTAATTGAGCTGTCATAGCAAAACTTCTTAGATGTTTTATTTCCATAATAATTTATTTTTTACTGTATTAATCATAATATCATGATTGTGAATAAATACAACTAAAGAATATTATTTGACATAATAATTAATGCTTGCTATTATATATTTAATTAATATAATTTTACGTTATCCCCCTAATCGTAAATTGATTTAGGAGGTTATGATGAAAAATTATTTTAAAACCATCTTTCCATTATTCGTTTTACTTTTAATATTTTCTACAGTTTTAATTAATTGTGAAAATAATAGCCTAGCCGAATCTGACAATTCGAAAACTACTCTTAATAATTCTTCTGATATTTACGAATTAGCTGATAGTAGAGGATTGACACCTGATGACATGATTGCAGCTATTAAAACTTATCTTCCCTCTGGAAAACATGACGAATATCTAATGTTTGCATCAGGAGGACACTCTGGGCAATTGTTGGTTATAGGATTACCTTCAATGAGAATTCTTAAAACGATTGGTGTTTTTACCCCTGAGCCTTGGCAAGGATGGGGATATGGCTCTGAAGATACTATGAAAATTTTAAAAGAAGGTAATTTTAATGATATCGAATTAACTTGGGGAGATACCCACCATCCGGCTTTAAGTGAGACTAACGGTGATTATGATGGGCAATTTGTTTTTATCAATGATAAAGCAAATGCAAGAGTTGCTGTTATTGATTTAAAAGATTTTGAGACAAAACAAATAATAAAAAATCCTATAGCAATCAATGATCATGGAGGCACAATGTCGACCCCAAATTCTGAATGGATAATCGAAGGAGGCCAATATGCAGCTCCTCTTGGAGGAAAGTATGCCTCATTAGATCAATATGCTGATGAATATAGAGGTATGATTACATTTTGGAAATTTGATAGATCTAAGGGAAGAATAGATTACAATTCATCTTTTGCAATGGAATTACCTCCATATTGGCAAGATATTTGTGATGCAGGTAAAAAAGTCAGTGATGGATGGATATTTTGTAATTCTTTTAATACTGAAGTTAGTACTGGAGGAGTAGAAGATGGAAATCCGCCATTTGAAGCTGGAGCATCTCAAAGAGATATGGATTATTTACATATTATTAATTTGAAAAAAGCAACAGAAATTGCTGCTTCTGGTAAAACTGTAAAAATAAATGGATTTAATGTTATTTCATTAGATACTACAGTAAAGGAAAATCTTTTGTATTTTGCCCCAGAGCCTAAAAGTCCTCATGGCGTTGATGTATCTCCAGGAGGAGATTATATGGTTGTATCAGGAAAATTAGACCCTCATGTGACTATATTTAGCTTTGAGAAGATACTCACTGCTATTAATACAGGAACTAATGATAAAGATGATTATGGTATTCCAATTCTAAATTTTGATGATGTTGTGGAAGCACAAATTGAAGTAGGATTAGGCCCCTTACATACTCAATTTGATCATCAAGGATATGCATATACAAGTTTATTTTTAGAACCTGCAGTTGCTAGATGGGCTATGGGAGGATCAACTGGTGAGAAAAATCCTGAACCTGACTGGTCTTTAGTTTCAAAAATACCGGTTCAATATAATGTTGGGCATATTGCAGTTGCGGAAGGAGATACTGTAAGTCCTGATGGAAATTATTTGGTTTCTTTAAATAAGTGGGCTATAGATAGATTTACAAGTGTAGGGCCATTGTTACCTCAGAATTTTCAATTAATAGATATTTCTGAACAAGGTGATAATATGCAAATGCTTTATGATCTGCCAATTGGGACAGGAGAACCTCATTATGCCCAAATTATAAAAGCCGACAAGTTATCACCATGGGATGTTTACCCAGAAGTTGGATGGAATCCTTCCGAGCAAAAACTTGACGAAAATGCTGTACAGCTCGGAGAAGAAAGAATTGTCCGAAACGGTAATAATGTAGAAATTTTCATGACTGCGGTTAGAAGTCATTTCACACCTGAAAGAGTTGAGATCAAAAAAGGTGATCATGTTACTTGGCACATAACCAATGTTGAAAGAGCCCATGATGCAACTCATGGCTTTGCACTTGGTGGTTACAATATTAATTTAAGCATTGAACCTGGTGAAGCAGCAACATTTGAATTTGATGCTATTTATGATGGTGTCTACAGTTATTACTGTACTGAATTTTGCTCAGCTCTTCATTTAGAGATGACAGGGTATTTATTGGTTAAACCTTAAAGAAATTATATAAAGGAATATAAGAGAGAAATATGATTGAAACTAAAACAAATAAATCTGATTTAACGAATCACAGTGAAAGATTAATATATAATCATGGCAAGTTTTTATTTTCAATTCAACAATCTGATTTTTTAATAAGAATTATAAAAAATGTTCATCCAATTCCAACTATCTTATTTAGTATATGTGCAATTCTTGTAATTGTATCTACTATGTTCCCATTTTGGCATATGAAATTAGAAGCTCCTCAATACCCTAAGGGGTTAAATATATATTTGTTCATTGACAATGTTCAGGGAGATATTTTTGAGATAGAGGGATTAAATCACTATATTGGGATGCGTTCATTAGCTGAAGCAGCACCTATTGAGCGTGCAATTAGTAAATACGCTATGATTTTTATAGCTATTTTTTCTGCTTTACCTATATTTTTACATACACGCTGGTTAATAATTTTTGCTTTACCAATATTATTATTCCCTTTGATATTTTTAGCAGATCTTTTTTATTGGCTTAGATTATTTGGGCAGAATTTAGATCCCCGGGCAGCATTAAGTTCTTCCGTTGACCCATTTACCCCTCCCGTAATTGGAACGAAAAAAATTGCTAATTTTGTAGTTATTAAT
>CAZMBU010000058.1:0-5765 GCA_964564565.1 uncultured Dehalococcoidia bacterium
GAAGAAGGGAATATAAAATACAAATCCTTAGATGCAGGTCAGAATACACCAACAGGATTGATAATAAAATATTTTTTACCTAACAGTCCGGATAAATATAATTCTATTAAAATCACTATTAAAAAAAGTGCTGGTGAAATTATAAATGAATTTTCCAATAAAGATGATATAGGCCCCCAGACTGATAACACGTACAAAATTTTATGCTTAAGGCCACAAAAAGGATTCAATGAATTTGAATGGAATTTAAGATATCCTGGGCCAATTCATGTTGCAGATGATCTAATTCCAGAAAATGGAGAATTACGTAGATTTTCCGGACAAAGCTCTATGTCATTGGAAGGACCTTATGTTGAACCTGGAGATTATATTATAGAACTAAATACCGAAGAAAAAATAATATCGGCAAACTGTAAAATCATTCCAGGTGTTTATGCTAAAAATGAAAATGGAGAACTATATAAGCAAACAAAATTTCTGCTAAATGTAAAAGACAAATTATCAGAAGTAAACTCAACAATAAACTCGATAAGAAAATTAAAATCAAAATTAAGAAAAAATCAAATAATAGAAGCTGATGAACAAAATTTCATGCTTAAGGAATTAGATGATATTGATAAAAAATTAGCATCCACGGCTGAACTTGAAGAAGAGCAAAGCACAATTGATCAAAATTCACAGGGAAAAAGATTTGGCAGAGTGACAGATGGTGCATTTTTTGCTGATTCATATAATGCCAGGCTTAATGGTCTAATTGATACTGCAGGAAATACAGAGTCAATACACACAAAACAAACTGAGTTAGTATTTGAAGATCTTAATACAAAAATAGATGTGTTAATTAAAAAATTCAAATCTATTTCTGACAATTATGACAAATCACAATGAAACAAACAAAAAATAGTATTGAAACTAACAGATCTATTCTATAAAATTTTTTAAAATTTTATTTATATTTTCTACAACATAATTAAATAAAGGCTATAGATATGCAATTCGGAATTTTTCACACAGTCCAACTACACGAATCATTAACAGCGCCAGAAGCATTAAATAATGCTTTAGAAGAAATATTACTCGCAGAACAATTAGGCCTTAACGAAACATGGTTAGGTGAACATCACTTTTCAAGACATGGTTTATTATCAGGTATACATTCGTTTTTAGGTCATGTGGCCGCAAAAACTTCAAAAATTAGAATCGGAACAGGAATTATTGTATTACCATTTCACAATCCTATAGTAATAGCTTCTGAGGCAGCAATGATTGATGTTTTAAGTAATGGAAGGTTTGATCTGGGTGTAGGAAGAGGATATCAATTACAAGAATTTGAAGGCCTGGGAGTAGATGTAGAAGAAGCTACTGACAGATTCCGTGAATCTATAGATGTTATAACTCAAGCATGGACAAAAGAAAAATTAACTTACAAAGGTAAATTTACAAATGTCAGTGATAAATGGGTAATTCCCAAACCTGTACAAAACCCTATTCCAATTGTAGTAGCTGTTAGTACAACACCGGAAACAATAGATTTTGCAGCTTCAAAGGGCTTAACTGTTATGGTCGGAGGTCCAACCGCCGTGCTAGGACAAGCTCCTGATGTTATTAAAACATGGAGAAGTAAAATGGATGAATATGGTCACAAACATGAACATATTGACCCTCCTGTCCAGCTACCGATTTATGTAGCTCCAACGATGGAAGAAGCAATTAACGACCCAAAAGGATATGATGATTTTTCATTAAAAATTCTAGCGAAAATTGGTACCCCCATTAAAAAAGATGGAACTATACCAAAAGGATATGATCAATGGGTAAACAGGCAAAAAGACAGAGAAGGTCTGTTAACTCAAAACAACCAAATCCCATTACTAAGAGGCACTCCTGAAATGCTAGTAGAAAAACTTTTAATCTGTAAAGAAAAAGGTGTAAAAAATATTTTTGGTACTTTTGGATTCCCTGGAATGGACAAAAAGAAAACTCAAAGGTCTCTTGAATTATTCGGAACTAAAGTATTACCAGAATTAGAAAAATTAGAAGCAAAAGGTGCAATTGCCGGATAAAGTTTTAAACTAAATTTATACTAAATCACAAATATTGATTTAGTATATTAAAAACTCTACCACTGTTCCTCATAACCATCTACCCACCAAACAATTCCATGCTTCCCGGAATAATCAATTTTTAAGAATTCATCAAATTGTGTTTTGAAATCTTTTAAAGTTTCGCCACCTGTGCCGTGACCTGGGAAAAACTCTATGTCATCATCTAATATATATATTTTCTCTTTTAAACTCTTAATTGTTAATTCAAATTGTGCAGCTGAATCAGAAATACCAGATCTACCTGGGAATAACACATCTCCTGTAAATAATTTATCCTCTATCAAAAAACAATTAGATCCCAAAGTATGTCCAGGAACAGTTATAGATTTAATGGAATCTTCTCCTAAATGAAATGTGTCTCCGTCACTTATTTCGATATCAGGGTCAACATACCCTATTCTTTCATTCGGCTCACATCTACAATCTGCTTTCCCTAAAGCAACGGGAAAATCAAATTTTTTCTTCAGATCAGATATCCCACCAGCATGATCAAGATGATGGTGAGTCAATAAAACTAATTTTATACTGTAATCATATTTTTGTATTTCATTTATTATAGGAAATGGTTCTTCAGGAACATCAATTATAATTACCTCATTAGATAAATCAGATTTTAAAATATAAGATGTGTTTTTAAAGCTATTATTGAAAAATATTTTTTTTAAATTCATTTAAACCTTCAATTCATTTGCAAAAAGGATGTATATTTAGGTAATCTATCTGCAATAATACTAACACAATAATAATAAATAATATTTTATCAAG
Organism: uncultured Dehalococcoidia bacterium; assembly: GCA_964564565.1. Taxonomy (GTDB): domain Bacteria; phylum Chloroflexota; class Dehalococcoidia; order Lucifugimonadales. The sequence goes on from CAZMBU010000058.1 coordinate 2,871, forward strand.
TATAAACATCCCAACAGATTAACAAATGAAAATAATTGATCTTTTAAATTCAAAAAAAACCATTTCATTCGAATTCTTCCCACCAAAACAAGAATCAGATCTACCTAAACTATATGAAACAGTTGATAGGTTATCAACCTACAATCCGGATTTTGTTTCATTCACATACGGCGCAGGTGGGAATACAAGACAACTTACAACACAGGTTTCTAAAGAAGCAAAATTATCTGACAAATTCGAAGTAATGTCACATTTAACCTGCATTGCACACAACGAGAAAGAAATTATAGATATATTAAAAGATTTAAATATATCTAATATTGAAAATATAATTGCATTAAGGGGTGATAACCCTAAAGATATGAATATTTCAAATAATAGTTTAAATTATGCAACAGATCTTATTGAAATAATAAAATCCAATTTCAGTAATTTTTGTATAGCTGGTGCTTGTTATCCTGAATCTCATCCGGAATCAAATAATTTTGAAGAGGATATATTTTTTACCAAAATGAAACAGGACAAAGGAGTGGATTTCTTAATCACACAACTCTTTTTTAACAATCAAGACTTTTTATCGTATAGAGAAAAAGCTCTTAAAAATGGTGTTACCATACCAATTATTCCCGGAATTTTACCTATAACCAGTACAAAGCAAATAAGAAGATTTACAAAAATGTGTGGAGCTAAAATTCCTACTCAATTGAATGAAAAATTAGAAAATTCAATTAATGACGATATGGAAACCACAAAACTTGGGATTGAATATGCAACAAATCAGATTTTAGAACTTATTGACAACGATATACCTGGTATTCATTTCTATTCATTAAATAAAACTACCTCTGTAGGGCATGTTTTAAACAATCTAGGTATATCTAATCAAACTCCTGAGTATATAATATAAAATTATTATTTCATCTCAATTTAGTTATTCACAATAATGCTTAAGACATCCACAAAATTAAATCAGAACAAATTTATTTATACCTCAGAACTCACTCCACCAAAAGGTATTGATTTATCACAATTAATAAATAAAGCATCATCTTTGAATATGGTCGATGCATTTAATATTACAGACAATCATAATTCTAAAATGACTATGGCTCCTATTGGCTTAGCAAGAAAATTGATTGAAAATAATATAGAACCAATTTATCAAATTACTTGCAGAGACAGAAATTCGATAGCCATACAATCAGATTTACTAGCCGCGCATTCTTTAGGAATTAATAATATTTTATGTATGTCTGGGGAGAGCGTAAAGTACGGGGATCATCCTAATGCAAAAGATGTATTTGATATCAATTCAGAAGAATTAATTGGTATCGTTACTAAATTAAATAATGGCTATGACTATACTGACAACAAATTAGATTCTATGACAAATTTTAACATCGGAGCAGTAGTTAACCCTGGAGCAGATAACCTTGATAAAGAATTAGAAAAATTTAAAAACAAAATAAAAAATGGCGCTACTTTTTTTCAAACTCAAGCTATATATAATCCTGAAACATTACAAAATATTATTGAAATTAAAGAGAAAAAAGATATTAAAATTTTTGCAGGCTTTATTCCAATCAAATCAGTAAACATGGCAAATTATTTAAATACTAAAGTTCCAGGAATAACTGTACCTGAAAATATTATAAAATTAATGGAAACTACTGATGACCCTCAAAGTACATGTATTGAAATTAGTAAAGAAATAATTTCAGGAATAAAAGGCATGAACGGAATTGATGGGATACACATAATGGCTCTGGGATGGGAGCATTTAATTCCAAAAATGATTTAATTTCTATGAATAATTATTATATTGATTAAAAATCATTCAAATCACTGATATTAAGTATTTAAATATCTCAATTTATTTGTCAAAATATTTGATAAACAAAATACAAGGATAGTCTCATGGATATAAATAAAGTAAAAAGTGAAATCAAAGGTCCTGCCTCATTAATAATGCTGCCTTTTGATGATAATTTAAAGCTTGATCTTGAAGGTTTGAAAAACAATTTGCAATATACCCTTGATGAAGGCATGAGTACTGGAAGGGGGTTTTGGATTGTACCTTGTGGTACAGGCGAATATCTGAATATTACACCCGAAGAACATAAATCAATAGTAGAATCTGCTGTTGAAATCGGGAAAGGTAAAATAACAATAGTTGCAGGTTGTGCTGGAATAAATCCCAATGAAGTTATAGATCTTATTAACCAATCTGAAGAAGCTGGAGCAGAATATGTAATGGTACCTCCACCTTTTTACGAAGCACTTGATGAAGAAGCAATGTGTGAATGGTATCGTATAATTGCAGAATCTACAAACCTGGGATTAGTAATATATGATCAGTCATGGAGAGTAGGACTTGGAACCAATCTAACTCTTCCCGTAATAGACAAATTATCTAATATCGATAATGTAGTATCCTTAAAATATGGAAGCCCCAATATTTTCAATGACACTATAGTTGCTCTTGAAGAATTTGCTCCACGTTTTGCATTTATAGATAATTCATTAGGATACTTGGCTTCTGTTTCGCATATGCATGGAGCAACAGGGTGGATATCAGGCCCATCTAGTTGGTGGCCTGAATTTGAATTAGGAATATTAGATTTACTTGAAGATGGTAAATACAAAGAAGCAGATAAAGAACATGCAAGGATAACACCTTATATGGCAAAATTTCATGGAGAATTTTGGAAAGCATCAAAATATTGGCATAACGCTGCTATAATAAAAGCTTCTCTGGAATATGTAGGATTAACAGGAGGCCCTGTAAGACCTCCTTTCAGGGAATTAAACAAAGAAGAAAAAAATGAATTATTTAAGATTATGTCCGATATGGACGTTAAAAAGAAAAACTAAAATAATTAAAGATGAGGTGAA
>CAZMBU010000059.1:0-5762 GCA_964564565.1 uncultured Dehalococcoidia bacterium
TTACCATCTTTATTAATATATAATAACTTTCTAATACCATCCGCTTTCTCTGTAACAGTGTATGGATTTCGTATATTTTGTGTATCTGAATCAGCATTTATTGCAGTTATATTTTCTATTTCTAATGACACGGAAGAAAATCCAACAAAATCTCTACTAGTTACATATTTTTTTTCTCTCTTACATATTCGGAAATTATAGTTGGGAAGCATCCATATGTTCTTGGGCTTGGGAAGTCTCCTAACAAGACTGCATCGCTTCCAACCATTGATAGGGGATGATTTATGAATTGCGGTATGGTGTTACCATTCGCACCCAAGGCAACATAACAAGTTTGCAAATCTTCTTCAATTAAAATTTCACAAATTGTATCTATTGGATGTTGGTTTCTTGATCTTGAAATTTCTCCAACAGATAATCCTTCATATCTATGGTTTTTGGGTAATTTGAAATATGTTAACCAAACTTGTTCCCAACTTAATGCCCTTGGAGCAACCTCTTTTTTTAATTGAAACCTTAATTCTTTTGATTTAAGAATTGATTTAAGAGATTTTACACCTCCATCTTTAGTCCAGTCTGGTAGCATAATTATCAATCTAGTACTTCCATAGATGTATGGATAACTATCAAATGTAATATCTAATCCTGATTCTCTTGAATTTTCAACTAGTCCAAGAATTTTTGAAGATCCGCCTTTTGAATATGAACTTTGATATAAATGAGTGATATGTACAGGTATATTACTTTTTTCGCCTATTACAATTGCTTCTTTGAAAGGATCTAAAAATTTATCGCCCAATTCATATCTTACATGTGTATGATAAATGCCACCTAGATTTGCTGCCTCTTTTGATAATTCAATTAATTCATTAGTGTCAGCAAAATTACCCGGAGGATATTCTAGCCCAGTAGACATTCCAAATGCTCCTTCTTCCATCGATTCTCTTAGAATAGATTTCATGTTATCTATATCTTTTTTAGTGGCTTTTTTATTTTCCCATCCTATAGTGTTTACTCTTAGTACAGAATTACCTACAAGATATGCAATATTTACTGCTGTTTTTTCATGAAATGCTTGAAGGTATGATTCTACGGTTGGCCAAAAAACATCCTGGGATATAGTGCCATCCAATCCAGAGTTTAATTCTATGAATTCGTGTAAATCTTCTTTTGATTTAAAAGGAGCGTATGAATTTCCATCTACTCCGATTAATTCTGTGGTTATTCCTTGTGTTACTTTTGGTTCGTGTAATGGTTCATCTAATATTCTTAAACCTGAATGAGCATGGAAATCAATGAATCCAGGTGATAATACCATTCCTTTTGCATCAATGATTTTTTTCGAATTCAAATTTTGCTGTTTATATTTGAATATTTGAATTTTATTGTTTTTTATTCCTACATCTGCAAAATAACCTGGGTTACCGCTTCCGTCGACTATCATTGCATTATTTATTAAGATATCTAGCATTTTTTTTAATCAAGTATGAGTAATAGCTTTAAACTATTAATTTTGGTAGTTATAATATCAAATTATTTGATTCAATTTGAATATGGAAAATACTCTAACATTTATTGGTAAATTAGAAAAGCGTTTTGATAGTTTACGGGGGCGGCTTTGAAATTGACAAACTACGTTCTAAAATTGATGAATTAAGTTCCTTAACTATGTCCGATGGTTTTTGGGATGATTCTATTAAAGCTCAAAAAGTCTCCAAAGAATTAGCATATTATGAATCCCAATTAAACGATATTAATTATGTCATATCATCCTTGCAATCTTTAAAAGAATTGGTGGTTTTGTCTATTGATGAAAATGACAATTCTTTTGAAGAAGAGATTTTAACTTCTATTGATTTGTTAGAAAATGATATTGGCAATCTGGAGCTTAAAACTTTATTTGATGGTAAATATGATATTAGAAATGCTATTATTTCGATTCATGCTGGAGCTGGTGGAGTAGAATCACAAGATTGGGCTAGTATGTTAATGAGAATGTATATACGCTGGGCGGAAAAAATGAATATGACATCTAAAATTCTAGAAATTTCAAAAGGAGATGAAGCAGGAATTAAAAGTACTACAATTCATATTAAGGGTAATAATGTATATGGATTGTTAAAGAGTGAGAAAGGCGTGCATAGGCTTGTTAGATTATCACCTTATGATTCTGATAATGCCAGGCATACATCTTTTGTCTTGGTTGAAACTTTGCCTGAAAGTGAATCTGATGTAGAAATAGAATTAAAAACTGATGATTTAAATATAGAATCATTTAAAGCTGGAGGAGCTGGTGGGCAGAGTGTTCAAAAAAATTCTACAGCAATACGAATTACACATATACCTTCAGGCATTAAAGTTTCGTGTCAAAATGAAAGATCTCAAGCACAGAATAAAGAAATAGCTATGAGGATATTACAGTCTAGATTGTTAGCAATGGAATTAAAGAAAAGAGAGGAGGATGAAAAGAAAATTAAAGGCCCTCATATTTCTGCTGAATGGGGGAATCAGATAAGAAGTTATGTATTACATCCTTATAAGATGGTTAAAGATCATAGATCTGATTATGAGTCTTCTGACCCTGAAAAAATATTAGACGGAGATATTAATGAATTTATTGATAATTATTTGAGAATGAGTAAAAATTAATAATTACTTAATAAATTGTTAATAAAATAAATTTTAAATTTATTCAAACAGGAATTTTAATATGCGGATTAGTGAAAACAAATTATTATTTAAAATTTTATTATCATCTCTTGTGATGATTTTTATGGTTTCGTGTTCTAGTGACTCTGGTGAAAAAAATGTTGACCAATTCACTAATACTACTGAAAATACTTCAGTTGAAAAAAATAATAATGAATCAGAATCAAAAATAAAAGAAAAAGACAACACAATTGTATCTGAAGGTAAACAACTTAATGTTATGTATTCCGATCCTCCCACACTTGATCCTCATATTGCGCAAGATTCTACATCAGCAGGCATTATATTAGAGATTTATAGTGGATTGGTTTCTTTAGATACAAATTTGCAGATTATTCCTGATATAGCAGAATCCTGGACTATCAGTAATAATGGTATGAAATATACTTTTCAATTAAGAGATAACGCTAAATTTCATAACGGGAAAAAAATAACTGCACAAGATTTTGTTTGGGCATTTAATAGAGCTGCTAACCCCGCCACAAATTCTATTACTGCAGAAGATTATCTTGGAGATATAGTTGGCGTCCAAGATGTAATTGCTGGTAAAACAGATAAAATTGCTGGTATTAAATTAATTGATGAATTAACCTTGGAAATTAATATAGACTCTCCTAAAGCATACTTTTTAGCGAAATTGACTTATCCAGTTTCTTTTGTTTTGGATTCAGAAAATGTTCAAAATAAAAATTGGACAGATTCACCTAATGGATCTGGGCCATTTATGTTAGATGAATATTTGATAGGAGAAAAATTATTGTTAAAAAGAAACCCTGACTGGTATAGAGAGCCTGCAAAAATAGAATATGTTTCTATGAATTTGGCAGGAGGACAAGCTATGGCGATGTATGAAAATGGTGAAATTGATTTGACAGGCGTTGGTATGGCGGATTTAGAAAGAGTTTTAGACCCGTCTAGTGATTTAAATAAAGATGTAGTAATAGCACCATTAAGTTTTTCTCAGTATTACATTGGATTTAATGTACATAAACCTCCTTTTGATGATAAATATTTTAGGCAATCTCTAGCACATGCCATTAATAAAGAATTGATTGCAACTGAAGTATTATCAGACTTGGTAAAACCAGCTTATGGAATTTTGCCTCCTGGTTTTCCAGGATATGATAACAGTATTGTTGGATTGCAGTATGATGAACAGCTAGCAAAAGATATGTTGGCAAAATCAAAATATTCTAATATTGATGATTTGCCAAGAATAATTTTATCTGTCCCGGGTACAGGTGGAAGTGCGGGCTTAGATATAGAAGTAATAATTGAGATGTGGAAACAAACATTAGGAATTGATGTGGAAATTCAGCAAGTTGAATGGGCTACATTTTTACAGATGTTAAATAAGCAGGAATTACAATTTTTTTCAGGACTTGGATGGATTGCAGATTATCCTGATCCAGAAAACTTTTTGGATATTAACTTTCATTCTACAAAATCTACAAATCATAATGGATATAATAATGAAGAAGTAGATAAACTTCTAGAATCAGCAAGAATTGAACAAGACCTAACTATTAGAATGCAAATGTATAATAAAGCAGAAAGAATAATTGTAGATGAAGCTCCTTGGATACCTTTGTGGTTTCCTGGGGACAGGTATGTTTTGATAAACCAAAGAGTTAAAAATTATAAACTCACACCAATGAGTGTGCCTAAATATTCTTTAGTTGAAATAGTTGATTAACCAAATGTATAAGTAATAATTATGTGGCAGTATATAGTAGGCAGGTTAGTATGGATTCCTTTTCTGCTTATTGCAGTTGCATTTATTACTTTTATATTAGGAAGATTTGGCCCCGGTGATCCTGTAGAAGTTATGATGGGGACGAAATATGATCCTGTGGTAGCTGAAAGAATTAGATCTGAAATGGGATTGGACAAACCTGTTTTGGTTCAATTTTATAATTATTTAGAGAATGCATCTAAGGGTGACTTTGGCGAAAGCCTTCGGTACAGAGGCAGATCAGTGTCAAGTTTGATTGCTCCAAAGATAATAGTTTCAGCAAAATTAAGTTTGGTAGCTTTACTAATAAGTATATCTTTAGGATTACCCTTAGGCTTTTATATAGCTCATAAGCAAGGGACGTGGATAGATCCTATGATTGTTTCATTATCTGTTTTTTTTATGTCTATTCCAATTATGATTACTATCCCATTTTTACTTTGGATAGGTTGCTTGAAAACTGATTTAGTACCCTGCTCTGGGTGGGGTGGAATATTTGATTCAAGAATAATTATACCTTCATTAGCAATGGGGATACCCGGAGTAGCTGGAATGATTAGAATAATGAGAGCGGCAACATTGGATGTACTCGGGCAAGATTATATACGAACAGCCCAATCCAAAGGACTTCATTTCTTCACAGTTAGCACCAGGCATGTATTTAGGAATTCAATAATTCCTATTATTACTATTATGGCTTTTGCTTTAGCAGGTCTATTAGGAGGAGCATTTATAACTGAAACTATAATGGGAATCCCTGGAATAGGAAGATTTAGTGTTGAATCTATTTTTAATAGAGATTATCCAGTGATTATGGCTATTACACTTATTGGAGCAATTGCATTTGTAATTGCTAACTTAGTAGCTGATATTTCTTATTCAATAATTGATCCAAGGATAAGATATAAATGAACCAAAATATCAATCAATCCAAGGGACATTTCAGGACTGCTTTATCAAGATTATACAGAAAAAAAATTGCTGTAATATGTATTGTGATCTTAATAATTATTTATTTTAGCGGTATATTTGCATTTCTTATTGCTCCTTATGAATATACTGCACAAGATTATACCAATATTAAAAAACCACCAAGTATTGAACATTGGATGGGAACTGATCGTGCTGGCAGAGATGTTTTTAGTAGAGTTTTATGGGGAGTACAAAACACAGTCATTATTACATTTGTAGCAATTTTAACCGGAGGAATATTTATTGGAGTTGGATTAGGTTTGATTTCGGGTTATAGAGGTGGAAGATTAGACTCTTTAATTATGAGAATAGGTGAAATTTCATCATCTTTTCCTGATATTTTACT
>CAZMBU010000060.1:0-5752 GCA_964564565.1 uncultured Dehalococcoidia bacterium
CTCTGGTTAAATCATCTTCAGTAGGACCCAACCCTCCTCCTATAATAATGATTTCACTGGTAGAATTATTTAATACAGATTTTATAATTTCAATATCATCTGCTATAGCAACATGCTTTACAGTCTCTATTCCCAAATCATTTAATTTAGATGATATCCATGCAGAATTTGTATCAATAGTTTGTCCAAGGACAATTTCACTTCCTAGCGCATATATTTCAGCTGTGGGCATATTTTTTCCTTTAAAAATGCATTGGGCAAAAAGGTTTAGATTCAGATTTGAATATTTCTTTAATAGTTTTAATATCCTTTTTGTTTTTTATATTTATGTTACCTGAGGCGATAAGGTTATTTAAATCAAATGTTCCAAGATAGATTTCAGATAACCCCTGAATAGTGATTTCAATATCTGGATTCTTATTAGTAATTTCACACTTAGGGGTAGATTTGTCATTTGTATTAAAAAGATATGTATTGTTGTTATCTTTAATTATTGAATCCTCTACTTTTAAAATTATTTCTCCATTGTATTCATAGGTTCTGGCTTCCAGTGCATTGATAACATCAACAATTCGAATCCATAATCCTGTAGTTAATCTTGCGTTTAAATCACCTGGAGATATAAGTAGAGCTTCTAATACATCATCTTCAGGAACTCCTTTTGCGTGTATTTCTTCTACCAGATCAATATTTAAACAAAAATTCCATAGTTTAATGGCAGATTCGATATTTAAATATAATATATCCCAGATATGTAATGAAGCAGGCATGTTCCCATAATCATTACTATTTTCAATTGAATAAGTCACAATTCCAACAGGCGTATTATTATCAAATATACCAATAAAATAAGATGGACCATTACTTAGATGGTTAAAAATCAGATCTTCAATTCTTCTTTCAGCCCAATCATTTGTTAATTCCATTACACCAGGTCGGCTTTCCATTAATTTATTGTTAACTTGGACATAACATTCTATAGCTTCTTTTTTGTTTAAAAAATGAATTTTTAGATTGTTAGATGATATTTGAGGAAGGAATTTAGCATTGTTTTTCGAGATAGAATAATGTTTTTCATGAGTTGGGGCATATCCAAATCTTCCATATATTGCTGATTCAGAAGGCCACAATACAGCGAGAGGTTCTTTATGCACAGAGTGTATTTCATTTAATTGAATTTTCATCATTTCTGATAAAATTCCCTGTCTCCTGTGTGTAGGCATAACACTAACATAAGAAACTGCAGCAACTTTGGCTTTCTTATTTGAAGGCAATGAAATTGATTCGCCGAATGAATTGGCTGTGCCTATTATTTTATTTTCATCAAATAATGCAATTGCTCTATCAGGAGTTGCAAGTTTTTTTAATCTGTTAATATAATATTCGTTTGCAAGAGCTGTATATGCTATAGCCTCTGCTTTAGCAAAATCTGAAATATTCTCAGCGTTTATTTTTTTTCTTTTTAAATTTTGAAATTGTTTCATAGGTATTTTAGCAATGGCGACATCTCATATTTTCATCAGAAAATATGTCTTCTGTATTACATTCTAATATGGCATAATCTAGTAAAATTCTTATAGCTTTAGATGAATCATCTAAATCAAATTCTGCCACTTTAGATTCTACCCATTCTAGTTGTTCGTTTTCTATTTTAATATCAAATTCAATTTTTTCTGACATGAAATAACCTTTTTTATTTCAATCTAGTATACATGAAACATATACATAAAAATAAATTTTCAGGCTTTTATTTTTATTTGAGGCTTAAATCTATAATTTTATGATCGTTTTTAAATGGAAGAGATGGAAGTTTGTTTTTATTAAAATATTTGACATCTTTACATTCTTCACCAATTTTAATGGGACCTTTAAGATGCTTGGTTAAATATGACAACATTATCACACCTGAATCTTCATTAAGGTGTGCATCTAGTAATTTTAAAACTTTTATTTTAACATTGGTTTCTTCATAAACTTCTCTTATGATTGCTTTTTCTGGAGCCTCCCATTTATTTATATATCCAGCTGGTAAACTCCATTCATTATAAAAAGGCATAATATTTCTTTTGACTAACAAAATTTCGTTGTCTTTTTGTACTACTGCAAGTACTCCGATTTTGGGATTTAAAAAAACATATTTGTCGCAATCGGGTTTAGGGCATAAATTATTTATATTTTTATTGTTATCTGTTTTTCCGCCACATTTGTTACAAAACATAAATATTGTTACCAATCAAATGAATATATGTGATAATTATCTTACAATTATACTATTTAAAGAATGATGGATTTCTTATGGAAAACAATGTTTTACGAAAAATACCGAGTATACAAAAAATTTCTGAAAGTAAACGTTTTATAGAATTATGTAAAACATTCCCAAGACATATAGCTATTAATGAAATGAGATTAATCCTTGATAGTATCCGTAACTCAAATAATAATAATATTTCTGTAGATTTGATATTAAATAATTTGGATAAAAATCTTCAAGATTTGATTTCTCCTCAGCCCAGGCAAATAATTAATACTTCAGGAGTAATACTTCAAACCAACCTTGGCAGAGCCCCCCTTGCCAATAATGCTATAAAAGCTATGAATGAAGCGGGTTCAAATTATACAAATTTAGAATTTGATCTTACTACTAATAAAAGAGGAGGAAGATTAAAAAAATTCAAAAATATTATAAATCGGTTAACTTATGCTGAAGATGCTATTGTTGTAAATAATAATGCATCGGCAGTATTTTTAGGATTAAAAGCTTTATGTAAAAATAAAAATGTTTTAGTATCACGATCTGAATCTGTAGAAATTGGAGGAGGATTTCGTGTTCCGGATGTTCTTGATGAAAGCCAGGCTATTCTTGTAGATGTAGGGACAACCAATAAAACTTATGTTTCAGATTACGAATCTCACATAGATGATAATACTGGCGCTGTATTATTAATTCATCAAAGTAATTTTGTGATAGAAGGCTTTACTCATAAACCCGATATTAAAGAAATTGTTCAGATGGCACGCAAGCATAAAGTACCTGTATTTTATGATTTAGGTAGTGGCAGTATGATAAATACTGAAGAATTTTCCATTCAGTATGAACCTACAGTTCAGGATGCGATTAAAGATGGAGTGGATTTAGTATTTTTCTCTGGAGATAAATTAATAGGTGGTCCTCAATCAGGCATAATTGCAGGTAAAGAAAAATATGTTCAATTAATAGAAAAATATCCCCTTACCAGAGCTCTGAGATTAGATAAAGTACTTTTGGCCGGATTAATTGCAACTTTGCAAATGTATATTACTGAATCATATATAGATATACCAATCTGGAATATGATTTCAAAATCAAAAGAAGATATGTTAAAAATAGTTAAAAATTGGAAAAATAAATTAGATTACGAATTTTTAGATATTGAAAAATCTAAGGCAATGATAGGTGGCGGAAGCATGCCTGAGCAACACGTAAATTCTTATTCATTATCAATAAATTTTGATAGTTTGAGTATTAGTGCCAGCCAATTCAGTAAAAAAATGATTAATAAACCAACTCCATTAATAGGAAGAGTTAAAGATAATAAATTTATTCTTGATCCTAGAACATTACTAGATAAACAGGATGTAGAAGTGTTTAGGTTACTAGAAGAAGAATTAAAATTAATTTAGTAATTCATTTAAAGTTTCAGCTACATAATCAATGTCTTTTTTTGAAAGTCCGTAATGAGGAACAAATCTCCATCTACTGGTTTCAGCTCCTCCATTAATACTTTTTTCTTTTAATTTTTTGGAAATTTCTCCAGGATTACCTGCATTTATATTGAAAAAAACCAAATTTGTTTCAACAGGCTCGGGTGTTATGTTTTCTATTTCAGACAATTTTTCGTGCATATATTTTGCAAGATCATGATCTCTTTTTATACTTTCTTCATAATTATTTAATGCAACTATACCAGCAGCAGCTAAAATTCCGGCTTGTCTTGTTGTTCCACCAATAGTTTTTCTCCATTTTCTTACTTTTTGTGTGAAATCTTTTTTTCCTAAAACTAATGAACCTACAGGTGCACCTAATCCTTTGGAAAGACAAAATTGTACAGAATCAACATCTTGGGTCAATTCTTCAACAGTATTTTCTAAGGCAATTGCTGCATTGAATATTCTGGCACCATCTAAGTGGATAGGAATATTGTTTTTTGATGCAATTTGTTTTATTTGATTAATATCACTTGTACTTAGAGCTCTGCCTCCACAGCTATTGTGTGTATTTTCAATAGCTATTAATTTTGTTGGAGCTACATGTTCGTATTCCCATGCTTCAATAACACCGTTTTCTGGTTCGGGAAAAGGAGAAATTTCTTCTTTTAATTGATCTAAATTCAATAATCCTCGTGAATCATTTTCCACAATGCATGGAAATACTCCACCAAGTGTAGCAAACCCCCCAAGCTCATTGGTGTTAATATGAGATTTGTTACCTATTATTATTTGATCTCCTCTTTGGCAATGAGAAAGTATTGAGAGGAAGTTACCCATTATTCCGCTAGATACAAAAACAGCAGATTCTTTATTAAAAAGTTCTGCAGTTAAATTTTCTAGTTTGTTCACGGTAGGATCTTCTCCAAAACCATCATTACCAACTTCTGCTTCATACATTGCTTTACGCATTTCAGGGGATGGTAATGTATAAGTGTCAGCCCTTAGTTCTATATGAGTTTTTTCTTGAAATTGATATGGATCAGAATTAGACAAATTATAATTCCTCTAAACTTAATTCCATAATATTTAAAGCATCATCTATATCACTTGCCTCAATACCATAGTGTGTAGCAAATCTCCATCTAGAACCTGCATTTCCACCCAGCAATCCTTTTGAGGATAATTTGTCTGCCAATTTTTGAGGGGATGGTAAGTTAATTGAGAAAAACACCAGATTTGTTTCCACATCTTCGACGCTTAATTGTGGGAACTTTTTAAGACCTTCAGCTAGTTTAGTTGCATTTTGATGGTCTTTTGATATTTGAGCATAATGATTATCAATTCCAACTATTCCAGCAGCTGCAATAATTCCAGCCTGTCTCATTCCGCCACCTACCATTTTTCTCCATTTTCTTGCTTCTTGAATATATTCTTCACTTCCTACAATTACTGAGCCAACAGGAGCGCCGATACCTTTCGATAAGCAGAATGTGAGTGAATCGACACTTTTTGTTAGTTCAGATACTGGCATTTCCAACGCAACTGATGCGTTAAATATTCTTGCTCCATCTATATGGAGAGCTACATCGTTGTCATCACAAATTTTCTTTACTGAGTCCATATATTCCTTAGATAATGTTTTCCCTCCAGCAGCATTAGCTGTATTTTCAAGTGCAACTAATTTAGTTGGAGCTCTATGAACATTAAGTGGTTCAATGCTTGCTTCTATTTCATCTAAATCTAATTTCCCTTCAGAATCGTTTTGAAGTACTGTTGGGAATATCCCTCCAAGTGCTGCTATTCCTCCGGCTTCAGCTCTATAAATATGGCATTTATCACCTACCACTATTTGATCTCCTCTTTGGCAATGTGCTAATACAGATACTAAATTGCCCATTGTTCCGCTTGTTACTAAAACTGCAGCTTCTTTTCCAAACATTTCAGCACTAAGTCTTTCTAATTCGTTTACAGTGGGATCTTCTCCGTATACATCGTCACCCAATTTGGCATCAAAAATTGCCTGTTTCATTTCTGGGGAAGGTAGTGTAACTGTGTCACTTCT
>CAZMBU010000061.1:0-5718 GCA_964564565.1 uncultured Dehalococcoidia bacterium
TGTTGAAATAGACATACCGGATCCTATAGATACACAAGTAATTGTAAAACTGAAATCTACAGGAGTATGTCATTCTCAATTACATCAAATGAACAGTACTGAAACAAATCGACCTATATCTCTTGGCCATGAAGGTACTGGATATGTGGAAAAAATTGGCAAAAATGTCAAAGATCTTAAAGAGGGAGATAAAGTTATTGTAACGTGGCTTGGAAAACACTCTTACAAAGGAGGATTGGATGTACCGCAAACAACAGCATCATATAAAGGAGTTAAATTTTCAGAATTTACATTTACATGGAGTCAATATACTATTGTTGATGAAAATCTTGTAGTTAAAATAGATTCAAGTCACCCGGATGATGTTAGTAGTATTGTAGGTTGTGCAGTATTAACTGGGGCAGGAGCAGTACTACACACAGCAAAAGTTCGCCCAAATAATTCTGTAGCTATATATGGCATGGGAGGTGTTGGGTTATCAGCTTTGAAAATGGCTCATTTATTAAATGCTTACCCAATTATTGCAGTTGATATAATAGACTCGAAATTACAATTTGCAAAAGAATTTGGCGCTACGCATACCATTAATTCCATGGAAGAAGATCCAATACAAAAGATTCATGAAATTACAAATGGTGGAGTAGATTATGCTTTTGATGCTATTGGCGTAAAACAAACTATGGAACAAATTTTACCTTCAGTAAAAGATGGAGGCTCTGGAGCTGCTAACATTGGAGGTAAAGCTGTATTAATAGGTATTCCAGCAGTGCATGATATTTCTGTAGATCCAAGAAATTTTATGTTTAAACATAAACAATATATAGGTAGTTTGGGTGCAACTTATCCTGAACAAGATTTTGAAATGTATTTAAGATGGCATAAAGAAGGTAAATTTCCTTTAGATAAACTTGTAACTGATCGTTATACCCTTGAAGATATAGCGATTGCTTGTGATGATTTGCATAGCGGTAAAATAACTGGCCGAGCTATTGTAGAATTTTGAAGAAATTCACTTATAAAAATCTTAAATTAATTAATTATTTTTTTATCTTATTATTCATTTTTAATTGTACTTTTAATAATGATGATAAAACTGATATTGATATAACCGTAATTTCTCAAGAAATTAACAATTCAATCATATATAAAAATAATAATGGAGATTTAAATATATTCACTGAAGATGGTAATAATATTGTGTTTGCAAAAACCGATGTTAATACTAAATATTTTTGGCCGACTATTTCTAGCGATAATAATTTTATATCTTATTCATATGTGATTGAGCAAATAGTAGATTATAAAACAGGTATAAACGTATTAGATATTCTGAATAATAATACATACGAAATATACTCAGCTATTAATCCTGTAAAAAATGGGCTTTCAAATCAAATCCCGCATTATATGGCATGGTCTTTAATTGACAATATTTTATCTTTTGTAGTTCCTACTGGAAATTACCCTGCCCTATATTTACATAAAACTTCAAATGTCAATAATATAAAAAAATTAGTTGAAAATGGCCCTATTTGGATTAATTGGAATGAAAATAACAAACTATCTGTTCATAGAAGAACTAAAAGATTAATTTTTGATGTAAATAATTCTATTACTAATTTAATGAATATCAATGATGTTAGCCCATTTTATCGTTTAGATGCCTGGGGAAAATCAAATGCAACTTCTAATAATATTTTTTCTGTATATCAAAAAGATGCAAAATTTAAACATATTATAAAAAGTGATCTATTAAATGACTCTTTTGAATTTATTGATTCTTCTGAAGATTACCCATTAATTAATATTTCTCCTGATAAAGTATATTTAAGTGTGTTAAAGTCAAAATTTCACCCAACGGCTTTGTATGATTCTTTTGTTTTGTATAAAATCGCAGATATGTCTGAAATTTTAGAATTCACTAATGCACCTGTAGGTTATTTTTGGTCTCCTGATTCCAGCAAAATAGCTTTATTTACAGCAAATCAAAACAATGAATATTATGATTTATATATTCTTAATATACAAAATTTAGAATTAAAGAGGATGTTTACATTTAAATTTTCTGCTGAACAACTTGAAATGATTATTTTTTCTGATCAATTCGCACAATCTCACAATATTTGGTCACCTGATAGTTCTAAATTATTAATATCTGGAAATTTATTTTTCAATAATGTTAAAGATGATTTCATTGATAAGAACTCAAATATAATATTAATATCAGATTTAGATTCTAATCCTAAATCTGATATATTATTTGAGGGATCGATAGCGTATTGGACTAATTAACGTATGCAAAAAAGGTATTCATATGCAATTATAGGAGCCGGATTAATAGGCTCAGCTGCAGCAAAATATATAGCAACTAACAATAACAATGTTATTTTAATTGGACCAAAAGAACCTGTGGATAAACTTAATCATAATGGTATATTCGCAAGTCATTATGATGAAGGTAGAATTACAAGAATTGCTGACAGTGATACAACCTGGTCATACCTAGCTAAAAAATCTATTCAAAATTATGATTCAATATATAATTTGTCAAATATTGATTTTTACAAGGAAGTAGGTCAAGTTTCAGTAGGCCCTAAATCAAATCATGTTGATAGTTATATAAATTCAATTATAGAATCTTCAAAAAAAATTACTTATGATTATTTCCACGTAAATAAAGATAAAATATACACTAGATATTCCAATTTAAAGTTTCCTAATAATTCAGATTTTATATTACAGACTAATAATGCTGGTCATATAAGTCCAAGAAGATTAGTTAAGGCTCAGATTAAAATATTTACTGACTTTAATGGTACATACTTACCATCTATTGTAAATAATATTAAAAAAATCAATTCATCATATTTTGTTATCGAAACAAATGATAAGCATGAAATTGAAGCACATAAAATATTGGTATGCGGTGGTGGTTTTACAAATTTCACAAAAATCTTACCTTTTAATCTCCCTTTAGGAGTTAGAGGCCGAAGTATTGTAATGGGCGAAATAAATAAGATGAAATTGGCTGGTTATGAATCATACCCTAGTATAATTCATAAACCGGATATGCCAGGACGTCATTATACATATATTCTTCCTGCAATTAAGTACCCTGATAATAAATATTATATAAAAATTGGTGGAAGCAATTATTACACTAATATTAATTCATATAATGAATCTATCGCCTGGTTTAAATCTAATGGAAATGATGAAGAAATAGATGCAATTACTGATGAACTTAATACAATTTATCCAAAAGAAATATTTGAAAAATATATCACATCAACTTGTATCACAACATGGACTAGATCTGGGTATCCAATTATTGATGAAATAGAGAAAAATTTATTTGTATCTGTCGGTGGTAATGGTTCGGCAGCTAAATCCTCAGATTACATTGGTAAAATTTCATCTGATTTAATTCTTGATTATGAATGGGATACTGAGGTTAATAAAAATTTATTTAAATTAGATTATTCAATCTAATGTATAAATTTCTTTAAGAAATCTATATTTTTCATCAAAATCTAACCCAAATCCTACAACAAATTTATTAGGAATTGAAAATAAATAATCATTAGGTATGAATATACTATTGTCTGTTTTTTTCTTTAATAATACTGAAGTTCTAACACTCTTCGGATTATTTTTATATATTAAATCAGTTATATAACTTAAAGTATTACCAGTGTCACAAATATCATCAATAATTAATATATTTTGATTTTGTATGTTTATTTTAAATGGAAGGGAATTAATTTCACCTCTTTCCTTCCCTTTATATGAACTAATATCTACGTATTCTATTTTATTTTTAAAATCTAGATGCTCATGCAGATCTTGTAAAAATAAAACAGCTCCTTTTAATATAGCTATTATGATTACTTCTTTATTTTCATATTGAGAATTAAGTGTATTAGCAAATAATTTTATAGCACTTTTAATTTCTTTGTTTGATATAAGTAATTTCAAGATTGATAAAATTATTATTTGGAATGTTTAATTTACCACTGTACAAACATTGGCATGACTATATGAATATAGTTTGAATTATTTTCAGGTTTTATTAAACCGGGATTGGAATCGCCATTTATTTCAAGAATAACATTTTCACTATCTATAACTTCTAAAACATCAGATAAGTATTTACTATTGAAGGCGATTTTAGAATCGTCACCAGAAGAATTAACTTCTAGAACTACAGAGTTCTCGCCTAATTCATCAGTTTTTGATGACATTAATAAATTTTGATTTTCTTCAGACCCTGAAATTTCAAGTCTGATAATACCATTTCCATCTTTTGCTAAAACACCTAAGCTTCTAACTGCTGATTTGAAATTTGATTTTGGAATAATGCATGATGTTGAATTACTCTCAGGAATAAGTGAATTGAAATCAGGAAAGTTACCTTGAGTTAATGTTGTTGTAAGCTGATAATTGCCCATTTTGAAAATAACCTGATTAGATGCTTTTGTCATGAAAACGGAAACATTATCTTGTGTGAATGGTAGAATTCTTGATACTTCAAGTAATGATTTGGCTGGAACTATAAAATCTATTTCTGGAATATTTTCATTTTCTAATTCAAAAGACATAATGGATAACCTGAACCCGTCAGCAGAAGCTAAAGTTAATACATTATTTGTGATAGAAAATTTAACACCTGTTAAAACAGGCCTTGATTGATCCTGTGCAGCAGAGAAAATAACACTATTAATCAATTTACTAAAATTTGAAGGTGAAATAGTAAAGGTTGGATCAAGAGATTCTGATTCAGGAATAGGAGGAAAATCATCACTTGGTTGAGTAATTAAGTTTGAATCATATGGCCCACATTTTATAACTAGATTATTATTGTTTAAATTCAAATCGATATTATCATTGGGATAAGATTTAATTAAATCTGTAAAAATTCTTGCCGGAACTGTAGTTTCCCCTTCTTCAGTTATTTCTGCTCCAATCCAGGTATTAATTGCCATTTCAAGATTAGTAGCAGAAAGTTGTAATTTCCCGTTTGAAACTTTTAAAAGTACATTTTGCGTGATTGGTAAAGTAGTTCTGTTAGCAACTGCTCTTGAAATATTACTTAAAGCTTTATCTAAATTTTCTTGTGTACATTGTAATTTCATATTTTTCCTCTAAAGAAAATTATAATTAGGGTGAATATATCAGTCAATGGTAAATTATGATGATGCATTCATAAAATGCTTATATATTTCTTCAATTGGTTGATTTAATAAGGATATATTTATTCTTATATCAACTATATTTTCACTATTTATAATTCCGTAAGTTTCTCTATTAAGGTCGGGTAAGTAAATATTGTTATTAATTAAATTGGATCTTATTTTGTTGTAATTATCTTCAGTATCAACATGCATTTGAAATACATTGCTATGATTATCATTAAAATAAATTTTATATTTTTCTGAATCATTTAACATTTTAAAAAGAATAATACCTTGATCGTATGCATTATTCACTTTATCCTCAAAATTATTTATCCCTTTTAATATGACTGCAGCATTTAAACTACTATTTGGGATACTGCCACCAAACATTCTACGAGTATGTTGCATACCATCTATAATTTTTTCTGGGCCAGACAAAATAGCTCCCCAGGGGGCGCCAAAATATTTCCATAATGAACAATAAACTGTATCAAATAAGCTTGAATATTTATGTATTGGAATCTTTGTTGCAGCACTCATC
>CAZMBU010000062.1:0-5706 GCA_964564565.1 uncultured Dehalococcoidia bacterium
TTGGACTATATCAACAGCATCAACACTTATATATGAAAAATCCCCTGATTTTGCATATATTTCATTAACAGATTATCCTATGCATAAATTCAAACCCGAAAGTACGGAATCATTAGAACATTTAAAATTGATCGATAACTCAATTTGTGAATTAATAAATAAAAATCCAAGCTATCAAATATTTATCACTGCTGACCATGGGATGTCTGATAAAACTAAATTAATTAATATAGAAAATGAACTGAATAAATATAATATACCTTCAATAGCAATCCCGATTATTAAAGATAAGCATGAAATTCATCATTCTAATCTAGGAGGATCTATTTACATCTATATGAATGATCTGTCTGATCTTAATGAAGCTAAAAAAATACTAAAAAATACAAATGGCATTGAAGATGTTTTAACTAAATCAGAAGCATCACAAAAATTTAATCTAAATTCTAGTGCAATAGGGGATTTGATGGTATTAGGGCAAGAAGAAATTGTGTTTGGAAATTCTGATATTTCGTTAATTCCAAATGATTTAAGATCCCATGCCTCAACATATGAAACAAAAATACCTTTGATAGCAATAAACACAACTAAAAACCCTGATTATTTTATTGAAAACAGATCAATTGGAAATTATATTATAGATTCTATCTAATATATTTATGGTGAAAAAATGAGTGACAAACTAAATCAGTTACTAGAAAAACAAAAAAACCAATATATTTCTAAAACTCAAAAATCGTACGAAATGCAAAAAATATCTGAGCAATATATGCCAGGAGGAAGTACTAGAACAACCCAATGGATGGAACCTTATCCATTCTATGCAGATAATGCCAATGGATCAATAATGACAGATATTGACGGAAATAATTACCTTGATTTCATGATAAATGCTACTAGCCTTATACTTGGGCACTCATCTGATGAGGTGAAAAATGTTTTAAATGATCAAATTCAAAAAGGAACTGCATATAGCGCTCCAACAGATGGGCAAGCAAAATTAGCAAAACTAATTACTGATAGAACACCTTCGATGGAAACTCTCAGATTTACTAACTCGGGCACAGAAGCAACGATGATGGCTATCATGGCAGCAAGAGCATATACAAACAAACATAAAATAGCAAAATTTGAAGGTGGGTATCATGGTACACATGATCATGTATCTATTAGCGTTTCACCTAATGCAAAAGATTTAAAAGAATCTACTCATCCAGGTATCTTGCAATATCCAGGGCAACCTAAAAGTTTACTCAATGATGTTATAGTTCTCCCGTATAACGATATCGAAAGAAGCAAGGAACTTATTAATGCTCACAGCGAAGACTTGGCTTGTTTAATAATGGAACCTGTTATATCAGGATTAGGGTATTTACCATTAGAGAAAAATTTCCTTCAATTTATAAGAGATATAACAGATGAATTAGATATTATTCTAATCTATGATGAAATTCAAAGTTACAGACTCGCTCCGGGTGGTGCTCAAGAAATTTTCAATATAACCCCCGATATGACAGCTTTAGGAAAAATTATAGGAGGCGGGTTACCGGTAGGCGCCTTTGGTGGTAAAGAAGAAATAATGGAAACATTAAATCCTTCCAGTAATAATTACAAATTATCTCACGCAGGAACATTCAATGGAAATCCTTTAACTATGGAAGCTGGCGCTGCTGTTATGTCTGCATTAACAAAAAATCAATATACGAAAATGAATTCAATGGGTGATTCTCTTAGAACAAAATTAAATTCTATTTTTGATGAATTAGAAATAGATAATCAAATCACAGGCATTGGATCTCTTTTTGGAATAAATTTTAATAGCAATAAAATTGAAGACTACAGATCATTTGTTAACAATGACAATTTACTAACAAAGATTTTGTTTATGGGATTATTAAACAATGGAGTTCTTATGCAAACTAAAAATGCAGGAGCTTTAAATACTAAAACAACAGAAAATGATCTTAATAAATTAGTTGAATCAGTAAGAGATATTTCTACCGAAATCAAAAGTAATCTTTAAGGAATCGCTCTTCCAGGCGTAATACCTGTAACTTTATTATTTTCTACTACTGATTCCCCGTTTACCAAAACATGTTCAATCCCTACAGGATACTGAATAGGATCATCATATGTTGCCAAATCATTAATGTTATCGGCATCAAAAATGACAACATCAGCAAAATTACCTTTTTTAATTACTCCCCTACCCGACAATCCAAATCTTTCAGCTGGATTTTGTGTCATTCTTTGAATCATTTCTTCAAGCCCATCTTTCCACAAAGATCTTCTTAATCTGCCTAAAAATCTAGGAAAACATCCATAAGCTCTAGGATGGCAATACTTACCCATTGGGATAGCATCGCTACCTACCATATAATCATCCCTTTTTAATAAACTTATAGCATCTTCATTCAATTGGGACCATACACTAACATTAATTGGAGGTGCACCTCTATAACCAAGTTGTAATTTGTTATCCCTTAAAAGTTCACATAATGTTACTTCTGCTGATTGATTATTCATTTTTGCCAAATCTGCAAGGCTCATACCTTCTAATTCAGGGTTATTCGGAGAATAAGAAAACACTGCATCGTTAAAAGCTTCTCTTCTATAAGGAGATAATTCTTCTATCATGGTACTAACTATCTTTTCAAATTCATTTGGATCATTTAACTTTTTCATCACTTCATCTGGACCACCTTCATGTACAAATGTAGGTAAAAAGCTCAACGGGTATGTACTACCCGTCGGATAAGGATATAATTCCAAAGTGATATCTACACCTTCAGTTTTTGCTTTATCAATATCTTTCATCATTTCAGGGACTTGTCCAACATTTAGTGCACTTGTTCTTGTATGTGAAAAGTGAACTTTCACACCCGATTGTCTGCCTATTTCAAGAGCCTCCAAAATTCCTCCTCCTCCAAAGCCTCTTTCTGTATTTCTATCTCTTAAATGTGTAACATAAACTTTTGAACTATCGCTAACAACTTCACATAATTCAATTAATTCTTTTGTATCAGACCATGCGTTAGGATAATAAGACATACCAGTTGCTAATCCCACAGCTCCTTCTTCAAGAGATTTATATAAAAGCTGCTTTGCTTTTTTCATATCATCACCTACCAAAGGTCTGTCTGAAAATCCAACTGTTTCAATTCGTAAAGCTCCATGAGCTACTGGATAAACAGTATTTATACTACATTTTTTATCATAATGTGATCTGAATTTTTCTACTGATGACATATCTAAATCATCAGGAGGGTTGCCCAAAATTCCGGCTAAATATCTTTTATTTAATAAATAATTTTCTTTAGATAAAGGAGCATATGATAATCCATCCTGTCCAAGTATCTCAGTAGTTATACCTTGTCTGATGCCATTTTCATGAATAGGATCAATAAGTAATGCAGCATCTGAATGAGCATGAGTATCAATAAATCCTGGTGATATTGTTTTTCCATTAGCATCAATTATTTTTTTTGCAGAAGCATCTTTTAAATTTCCTATTTGATTAATTTTATCCGCAATAATCCCTATATCGGCTTTTGACGCCTTTTTACCTGTGCCATCAACTAAATTTCCGTTTATTATTAATACATCAAACATTTATACTCCTAGTGAATTGAATATTCAAATATAATATTTAAAATTTATAATAAATATAAACAGTAAAATTATTATTACCGACAAAATCGTGGAAAACAACTCTAAAATAAGTGATATAAAAAATTTAAAATACAAATTAAAAAGAGAAGGATATTATTGGAGTGATATTTTTGATCATACAAACTCCAAAGAAGCTTTTGTATCAATACATTTAATAAAAGCAAATTCAGGGGCCCCTTTGCACATTCATGAAAATGAAGAAATTATATTTGTAATAAATGGGACTATAAAAGTAAAAGTTGAAAAAGAACTAATTGATGCTAAAGAGGGACAAATAGTTCTAATTCCACAAAAAGCAAAACATTCTTTAAAAAATCCGAACAAAAAAGATGCGAAAATAGCAATTATATTTGCAACAAACGATCCTTTTTCTAAAACTAAATATCTAAAATAATATATCAGGAAAAATTAAATGAAAATTATAATGCCTATTTCAGATATTGCAAACAATTCATTGCATAATGACCACATAGAAATCATCTTTGAACCAAGAATAAAAAGAATAGTTTTAATACCGAAAGAAATTGAAAAAAATTCATCTGAAAACAATAAAAAAATAGATTTTAAATTAATCTATTCAAAATTCAGTCAAACTCTAAATGAAAACAATATAAATATTAATGAATATAAGGTAATCCATATACAACTCAATAAATCATTATCAAAGCTACCTCCCCACAACTCAATGAAACCAGTTAAAACATATAAAAAAATGAACCTCAATCTTATTAAATTAAAATCTAAAACATATTCTGAGATAGATTCCAATCATATTGTTAATATCAAAAATGAAAATCATTTGATCAATAATTTACACTTAATTCAAAATGCATCGTTTATAGATAGTTGGGGGTTTTCTCCTAATTCAGTAAAAGAAATTAAAAACAAGGTTCAATCAGATAATAATATAAAAGGTGGAATTTTATTTTACAAAGAAATTAATGAACCTGAAGGATATGTATGGCTTACAAAAAATACAGAAAATAATAAAACAGCACATGTTTCAATGATAGGCACGCTTCCTCAATCAAGAGGAAAAGGAATAGCAAAAAAATTGTTAGAAAGTTCAATTAATTTTCTAATTATAAATAAGTATCACAATCTTATTTTGGAAGTTGATGCTGACAATATAAGTGCAAGAAATGTATATAAAAAATACGGATTTGAAGATATCGAAGAAAGTTATTGGTATGAATTCTCAGACAAGGCATTTAGATAATACCTCTTCAAAAACAGATATTAAGTCCTTTGATGATTTTTCCCAACTATAATTCATAGCATGCGATCTTGAGTTAATTCCAAATTGTTCTCTTAAAGGTTCATTTTTCAATAATATTTCCAAATAATGCATCAATGATTCCGGGCATCTATTAGAATCTGATAAAAATCCGGTTTGTGCATGTTTAACAACAGATTTTAGTCCTCCTACTTGAGGGGCAATCACTGGCAAATTACATGCACTAGCTTCTAAAGCAGCTATTCCAAATGTCTCATGAGCTGATGGCATTACAAATATATCTGCAGCTGAAAAATATAATGGTAATTTATCATGATCAATTACACCTAAAAAATTTACTCGTTTACTTAATCCATGTTTCAATTTTAAAGAATTTAATCTTTCTAATTCATTTTTTGATTTTCCATCACCGCCAATAATCAATAATTGCACATCGAAATCGTCGCTTGTATCCAAAAAACTTAATGCATTTATTAACACGTCATAACCTTTCAAAGGTTCAAGACGACCAACTGAAAGTAATATTTTGCTAGTTTGTGATAATCTTAATTTTTCCCTGGATTCAAATTTATTTTTAGATTTAAATTTTTCTAAATCAACACCAGGGGAAACAATATAAATATTATTTTCAGTTTTATAATTTAAAATCAAATTTTCTTTTTCTTGATATGTTGGGACGACAATAGCATCACTTTTTTTTATTAAATCTAATTCATTATCAATCCTGAAATCACTTTCATTCTCCAGGTAATTAACTGTGCGTTTAGTGAGGCCCATTGTATGAAAAGTGATTATGT
>CAZMBU010000063.1:0-5552 GCA_964564565.1 uncultured Dehalococcoidia bacterium
GCTGCATTGTAGGTGAATTTACTTGCATTCTTCTTGCATTACCTATCGCAGGATGAGGTATATCTCCATCTCCTGCAATTTCGTTAGATGTATCTACAATTATGACTCGTTTATTCATTTCGTCTGCTAAAAATTTTGCAACTTCTCGTAACATTGTGGTTTTACCAACCCCTGGAGGTCCTAAAATTAAGACACTTTCCCCTTTTTGAACAATATCTCGAATAATATCTATAGCACCCTCAATCGCTCTGCCTACTCTCAATGTTAATCCTATGATTTTATCCTCTCTATTCCTTATAGCAGAAATTCGATGAAGAGTTCTTTCAATGCCTGCGCGATTGTCAGGCATAAATTTACCTAACCCTTTTTGAACATATTCTAAATCTTCAATGGATATTTCATGATCACGAAATATTTCTGAACCATCTGTAAATCTTGCTTCAGGGGATCTTCCAAAATCTAGGACAATTTCATTGAGATTATCTACATTGTCATGACTAGATAAAATTTCATAAAGATATTTAGGTAATATTTTAATTAATAAATTTAATTCTTTTTCCACCGAACTACATTTTTACTATTGATAAAAAATATTCATGCATTCTAGTATCATTAGTTAATTCTGGATGAAATGATGTAGCCAACAATTTACCCTGTTGAACTGCTACGGGACCTGAAGGGTTATCTATAGAGCACAATATATCAACACTTGAATCATTTTCTACTACTATAGGTGCTCTGATAAATACTGCAGGGAATTTCCCATCAATTCCTTTAATAGTTAAATCTTCTTCAAAACTATCTATTTGTCTCCCGAAAGCATTTCTACTTACTTTTATATTCATTAAATTTAAAGGTTCTGGCCTATGATCGGTTAATTCTCTTGCCATAACAATCATTCCGGCACAAGTACCCCAAATTGGGAATCCTTTAGAGGCTTTTTCAACTAATTTGGCTCTAAAATCATATATATCTATAAGTTGAACAATAGTTGTGCTTTCGCCACCTGGAATTATGAGTCCATCTACATCATCCAACTGAGAGGGCAACCTTATTTCAGAAACATCAGCATTATTTGAGTGCAGCATATTTATATGTTCGGCATAGTCTCCCTGAAGAGCTAAAACACCTATATGCAAATCTTCACCAACCTCTCTGTGCCAATTTCTGATCTTCAGGCATAGTCCTTACATCAAGCCCTGGCATTGAAGATCCAAGTCCTTTTGAGATTTCTACTAACATTTCAGGATCATTATAGTGTGTTGTTGCTTTTACAATTGCTTTGGCCATGTGGGATGGGTTTTCTGATTTAAAAATTCCTGATCCTACAAAAACTCCTTCAACACCTATCTGCATCATTAATGCAGCATCAGCAGGAGAAGCAATTCCGCCAGCTGAAAAATTAACTACTGGTAATTTACCAGAATCATGAATTTCTTTAATTAATTCATACGGAGCTTTTAAATCTCTTGCAAGTGCCATTAATTCTGTAGCATCCATTGTTTGAATTCTTTTAACTTCTCCAAGCACATTTCTCGCATGTCTTACTGCCTCAACAACATTCCCTGTACCAGCTTCACCTTTTGTACGAATCATTGCTGCGCCTTCACCTATTCTACGTAAAGCTTCACCAAGATCTCTGCAGCCACAAACAAAAGGTACTTTAAAATCATGTTTATTTATATGGTTATTTTCATCCGCAGGTGTTAGAACTTCTGATTCATCAATATAATCAACACCCATTTCTTCAAGAATTTGAGCTTCAACAAAGTGCCCTATACGTGCCTTTGCCATAACTGGGATTGTAACTGCATCAATAATTCCCGCAATCATACTTGGGTCTGACATCCTGGCAACACCTCCATCTTTTCTTATATCAGATGGGACTCGCTCTAATGCCATAACAGAACATGCTCCTGCATCTTCTGCAATTTTTGCCTGATCAGGTGTAACAACATCCATAATTACTCCACCTTTCAACATCTGAGCCAATCCTGCTTTCACTTTCCATGTTCCAGTCTTAGATTTATCAGATGAAGATTTCTTACTTCCAGATTTTAAAGCCATTTAAAACTCCCTTATCTTATTATATTAACTTAATTATATAAATTTACTTATTAGAATTGCAATGGAATCAATACAAATCAATACAATTACTGAGGTTCTTTTGAACAAATTGTATCTAATAGTAGTTTTGTCACAGTATAAGGATCCATGTTTGCAGACGGCCTTCTATCTTCTAAATATCCTTTTTGATCTTTCTCTACTTGCCAAGGAATACGAATAGATGCTCCCCTATCAGAAGCTCCATAAGTAAATTTATCTATTGATTGTGTCTCATGTAATCCTGTCAATCTTCTTTCATTTCCATCACCGTAATTTTTTATATGCAGGTTATGTTCTCCAGATAAAGCCTCACATCCAGCTATGATTGCATTATAATTTTCTCTCATAGCTCTAGTCGAAAAATTGGTATGAGCTCCTGCTCCATTCCAATCACCAGCTACAGGTTTTGGATCAAGAGATGGATGAATACCATGCATTTCACCTACTCTAAATAGCAACCATCTTGCTACCCAGAGTTGATCACTTACTTCTAATGCTGAAACCGGGCCTATTTGAAATTCCCATTGCCCAGGCATTACTTCCGCATTTATTCCTGAAATAGCTAATCCTGCATCCATGCACATTCCAAGATGTTCTTCAGCCATATCTCTGCCAAATATCCATGAAGGTCCTACACTGCAATAATAAGGACCTTGAGGTTCAGGAAATCCTTCTTCAGGAAATCCGATTGGTTGATTTGTAGTTGGATCCAACATCGTATATTCCTGCTCAATACCAAACCAACCTTCGTGTGTTTTGTATTTTTCTGAAATTAATTCTGTCTCTTTTCTTGTATTAGTTGCATGTGGAGTCATATCCGGGTTCAAAACTTCACAAAGAACAAGTATATTGTCTCCACCTCTAATTGGATCAGGGCAAATAAATACTGGATTCAAAACACAGTCAGAACTAGCTCCCTCAGCTTGATTTGTACTGGATCCATCAAAACCCCATATAGCTAATCTATCCGCTCCCATAGAAGATGTTCCCATTGTTAATATTTCTTCTTTTTTTAACACTTTGGTTTTCGATCTTAATTGAGGTGTGGGTGTTGTGCCGTCTATCCAAATATATTCCGCGCATATTTCTGACATTATATCCTCCTACAAATTGAGAATTAAAACAAATTTAATTATTCATGGTTAATAAATAATTTATCAAAATATTAATTACATGTACAATGCAATAAATGAATGAATACTTTGAAATAGAAAAAAAATTAGGGCTAACATTTAAAAATCCCAAATTACTTGAATCAGCATTAACACATTCATCACTAAGATTGGAAAATGAATTTCTAGAATCTAATGAAATTCTTGAATTTGTCGGTGATTCAGTTATGTACTTCATAATCACAGTACATTTATATAAAAATTTGGGAATCAATAAAAATAGTGGAGATTTTTCAATAATCAGATCGAATATAATTTCAAATGAAACATTTACAAAATTTGCAAAAAAACTCTCACTTGAAAACCATATCAAAGTCAGTAAAGGCCAAAACAAAGCAGGAATCACTGATGCAATGTTATCAAATTGCTTTGAAGCATTAATTGGAGCAATTTATATAGATGCCGGAATAACAAAAGTTAAAACATTTTTTTGGAATAATTACACCAATGAAATAAAAAACTTAATCAAACAAGGCCCTTTAAA
Source organism: uncultured Dehalococcoidia bacterium (assembly GCA_964564565.1). Lineage (GTDB taxonomy): Bacteria > Chloroflexota > Dehalococcoidia > Lucifugimonadales. The sequence continues at coordinate 3,763 of CAZMBU010000063.1, forward strand.
AAATACTAAAATGATAAAAAACGAGCAAAAACAAAAATCTATGCAAGATTAATTGGAAATTTGTTAGCTAATTCTTTTACTTTATTTTTTATTAATTTTGATTCTTCTTTCCCTTTTAATATTCCAATTATACAATTAGCGATAACAGTAATCGCTTCAGCATTCATGCCGCGTGTAGAAATTGCAGGAGTCCCTATTCTTATCCCGCTTGCTACTCGAGGTGGATTAGTATCATAAGGAATTGTATTTCTATTCACAATTAATCCAACTTCTGCCAATTTTTCTTCAGCTAATTTTCCAGTTAATTGAAAAGGAGTAACATCAACTAATATCATATGAGTATCAGTATCACCAGTAACTAATCGAAGTCCTGTATCTGATAATAATTTTCCTAGTTGTTTAGCATTGCTAATTACATTTTTTTGATAATTTACAAACTCACTTGTGCTTGCTTCTGCAAAAGCAACTGCTTTTGCTCCAATAGTATGCATCATAGGTCCGCCCTGAATATTTGGGAAAACAGCTTTATCAATTGATTTAGCATAAATATTTTTAGAAAGTATTAATCCTCCCCTAGGTCCTCTTAAAGTTTTATGGGTGGTGCTAGTTACAACATCGGCGTATTTCACACAATTACTGTGTAATTTTGCTGCAACCAAGCCCGAAATATGTGCCATATCAACAATCATCATGCAATCATTTTTTTTGCAAATACTATTTATTCTTTCAAAATCTATTTCTCTGGGATAAGCGGTAAAACCAGATAAAATCGCTTTGGGATTTACAATTTTCGCCTGTTTTTCTAAAGCATCATAATCAATCTGTTCAGTTTCTCTATCTACATTATAAAATTCAAAATTATATAATTTTCCAGAAAAATTTACCTTTGACCCATGTGTTAGATGCCCACCATGATCTAAGGGTAATGACATAATTACGCTATTAGAATCAAATAACGCTGAATAAACAGCCATATTTGCCTGAGCACCACTATGAGGTTGTACATTTACATGTTCAGCACCAAATAATTCTTTGGCCCGCTGAATTGCTAAAATTTCTATCTGGTCAACGTACTCACAACCTCCATAGTATCTTTTTCCTGGATATCCTTCAGCATATTTGTTAGTAAATATAGAACCTTGTGCAATTCTTACAGATTTACTAGCATAATTTTCAGATGCTATCAAAACAATAGATTCGTTTTGTCTAACAATCTCTTTCTTTAGTATATCATCAAATTCTATATCCATAATTAAGTAACTATATTTAAAAATATTCTATAATTAAAAATATCTATTCACAATGGTAATTATGAACAAGTTTATTGCTATATGCATTGACGGCTGGGACTACGAGTATCTTGACTATCATAAAATGGAATTCATTTCTTTAAAAAAAGAATCATTTGAAAAACATGTTAAAGGCATGATGCCTTCAGTAACAAATGTTAATAATTTATCAATTATTTCTGGTGTTTATCCATCAAAGCATGGGATTTGCTCAAACTACAAATATTCCAAAAGTTTAAATAAGGGGGCATATGTAGAAGATAATAAATTTGTCAAATCAAGAACAATTTTTGATATTTGCAATGAGAAAAATCTAACAAGTATATTAGCCACTTCAAAAAATAAATTGAAAACACTATTAATAAACAATAATTTAAAAAATAATTTCAGCTATTCTACAGAAAACCCTGACGAGTTTTTAATAAAAAGGTTTGGCGACGCACCGAGTATATACACATTAAATGCAAATTCTTGGACTATAACAACAGCATCAACACTTAT
>CAZMBU010000064.1:0-5548 GCA_964564565.1 uncultured Dehalococcoidia bacterium
GCAAAATCCCTTGAATTTAATTTGTCAGGGTCAATTTCTTCATTATTTAAAGTTTCTAAATTACTTATATTACCAGATAATATGCCATAATTTTCAGATTTTGAAATATCAAAATATATATTTTGGTTTACTTGGTATGCTATGTTTTTTTGAATTAAAGTGTCTATCATTTCTAACATGTCATTAATATGATCAGTAGCTTTTGGCATATAATCAGGAGGGGAAATATTTAGAACTTGTTCATCTTTTAAAAATTTATTAGTGTAAAATGAAGCTATTTCTTGTGGGGTTTTCCCCTCTTTGATAGCAGCAGCAATTACTTTGTCTTCACCTTGCTCTAGCATTTCCTGTCTCATATGACCGACATCAGTAATGTTCTTCACATGTATTGTTTCATAACCTATATGAATCAAGGTTTTTTTTAAAATGTCTGAAAGTATATAAGTTCTCATATTTCCTATATGTGCATCCCTGTATACTGTTGGCCCACATGTATATATTTTTATTTTTTTGCCAATAGGCTTAAAAGGTTCTAGTGTTTTTTTTAACGTATTGAACAAAACAAAGTTTTGTTTTTTTTCATCATCCATGAATTATAAATTTATTTATTTTATACCTTGTATTAATTGTAATTGTTATTAAAAAAAGGTTCTAATAAATTGTTATATATTTAAGCTTAATTTTATATAAATGCAAAGTGTGGGTTATTTTTTAGTTTCAAATTCAAATAAAAAGCAGATAAAATCGCAAATTAAATCTGCCTTTGAAGAATATTGTGAATTAAATGGGCATACTCCAATTCAGATTTATACTGATAACAATTCTACTAGATTAACAATGTTTAGCGAATTTGAAAAATTGAAACATGATGTAAAGGCCAATAATAAAAAATATCTTATTCTAATTAATAATTCATCTGATTTAGGTAGAGATATTATAGAGATAGTAAGGAATTTACTGTGGTTTGATTTATATCAATGTAAAGTTTTGTGTATGAATGAAATTACCCCTGATCCTTATCAAGATACAGTTAATAGATATACTTTAAATAATATTTCAGATAACAATTGGTCAGCATATGTGACATCAAGAATGAAAGAAAAATTTCTAACTGGAAAATGGTTAGGTAGAGTTCCCTATGGATATGATATTAATGATTTAGGATATTTAACCCCTAATTCCAAAGAAAGAAAAGTTGTAGAAAACATATTTGATTATTATATTAATAAAAATTTTGGTATAAGGAAAATTACTGCTTTTTTAAATCAAAAAAAATATAAAACTAAAAAAAACAATTTATGGAGTATTTCTACATTATATGATTTATTGAAAAACCCTGTTTATATCGGAACTGTAAAAAGGTTTGGTGTGTCAATTCCTAATTCACATGATCCTATTATAGATAATAAAATGTTTTTAGATGTTCAGAAAAAATTATATTCACGTAGTCCTATAAGAACTGCAGTTAATCCTGAAAAATATAGTTTGTCAGGATTGTTATATTGTGAATTTTGTAATTCTAAAATGATTGGAGTTACAAAAAAAATTAAGTGGTCAAATATAAATTCAAAATTTAATGAAATGAATTATAGGTATTATAAATGTAGTGGTAAGCAAAATAATGGTAGTTGTGTATCTAATTCCATATCTGCAACAGATATGGAAAATAAATTTTATAAAAAGTTTGATAATGATTTAAATAGTCAAAAAGTAGATATAAATAAAAAACTCCCTAAAATAGTTAATAAAATTCAAATGAAAAGAACTGAATCACTAGTTAATGCAAAGAATTTATTTGTATCAGCTTTGACAAATACGGCTCATGGTAAATTTGATGTCAGCGTTTTAAGATTATATTTAAATAAATATGACAAATTACTTGAATCAGAACATAAAAAAATTGGTAAGGAATTAATTTTAAACGATAAAGCATTAAAACTTAATTTAATTAATAAAATTTATGTTTCAAATTCAAATTATAAAATCATGTATGAACGAGCATCTTAATCAGATTGTGTAATTACTGATTCTGATCTTAATTCATTAATTTCTTTATCGGAATAACCAAGTTCTTTTAAAATTGCATTATTATGTTCTCCTAGTAATGGAGGAGGGAGTTTCAAACTTTGAGGATTGTCCGAAAATTTTATTGGAAAACTTAAATTTTGTATTTTACCAAGTTTTGTATGATTTAAGTCTATTACAGTTTCTCTATCTTTAATTTGTTCATGATTTAATACTTCATGCATGTTTAAAATCGGGCCACAAGGTACTCCGGCAGAAATTAATATTTCTACCCACTCTGAAGTAGTTTTTAATTCGAATTCCTTATTTAATAAAGTGACCAATTGATTTATATTTTTCATTCTAGATGAGTTGTCTAAATATTCTTCTGTAGTTATAAATTCAGGTTTATTAATAGCATGACAAAGTTTTTCCCAATTAGCCTGATTTGCTGCACCTATATTTATATAACCGTCATTAGTCTTAAATGCCTGGTATGGAGCCGACAATCTGTGTGCTGTTCCACTTTGAGAAGATATTTCTTGTGTTGCAAAATAAATTCCAGATTCCCAAATTGTGTATGATAGCCCAGATTCTAATAATGAAGTTTCCACAAATTGACCTTTATTAGTTTTTAGTCTTTTTATATAAGCTGCCAATATTCCCATAGCAGCATAGGATCCAGCGTTTAAATCACAAATAGGTACGCCAATTTTAACAGGGTCTCCGTTTGGTGTTCCTGTCAAACTCATAAGCCCTGACATTCCTTGAGCTATCAGATCAAATCCTGGTCGATCTTTATAAGGGCCTGTTGTTCCAAAACCCGAAATACTACAATATATTATTTTTGGATTTATTTTATTTATTACATCATCAAACCCAAGACCCATTTTTTCTAATGATCCTGGTCTAAAATTTTGAATAAAAACATCAGCAGTTTTGATTAAGTCTGTTAAAATTTTGAGTCCTTTGGGGTCTTTCATGTTTAGTGCTATACTTTTTTTATTTCTATTTATCATTAAAAATGCTGCAGATTCGCCGTCGATAAATGGTGGGCCAAATCTTCTTATATCATCTCCGCCGTTAGGTTTTTCCACTTTGATTATTTCTGCTCCCATATCTCCAAGCATCATTGTGCAAAAAGGTCCAGCAAGTATTTGTGTACAATCTATAACTTTTAATCCATCTAATATATTGTTCATTTAATTACCTTTGAATATGATTGATTATTTTGTTTTCTAATAAATTGATAGTGGCAATGTTATTACTCATTTTAGGAGATATATTTTGATTTGTAGCCATAATGTGCATATGTAGATAACAAACAAATGATTTAATTTGATGTACTTAATGATAATTGACAGAAGGGATTGTGGCTACTATACTTTTGATAAAATATTAAAGGCTATGATCAGAATAGTATATATATTTAAACTCTAAAGAGAGAATTTTGGATAGTGTAAACTAGCTGTGATCCAAATGAGAGTGATTATATAGAATGGGCCTGTGAGCTGAAACAATTATTTTATTATTTGTTTACGTTAGGAAGCGTTAATTTCTTTAGCTGTTTAAGTGACTATTATTTTTATAGTAGTAATTAAGGGTGGCACCGCGGTACAACCGTCCCTTTGTGGACGGTTTTTTTTATTTAAATTTTAGGAATAATAATGAGTGAAATAAGAGTATTTAGTGGTATACAACCATCTGGTGACATGCATTTAGGTAATTATTTGGGAGCTGTTAGGCAATGGGTTGAGAATCAGGGAAAAGGTAAGCAAAATTTTTATTGTATTGTTGATTTACACGCCCATACAATTTTACGAGATTCTCAAGAATTGAGAGATAATACCAGAAGCTTAGCTGCTATGCTTTTTGCTTGTGGGCTTGATCCAAATATATCTACTATTTTTATTCAAAGCCAAGTAAGGGCACATGCAGAAGCTTGCTGGCTTTTAAATTGTGTAACCCCTTTAGGCTGGTTAGAGAGAATGACTCAGTATAAGGATAAAAAAGATAAATTAAATAGTATTTCTGCTGCATTGCTTGATTATCCTGTGTTACAGGCAGGGGATATTATTTTGTATGATGCAAATGAAGTACCTATTGGTGAAGATCAAAAACAACATGTTGAATTATCTAGAGACATAGCACAAAGGTTTAATAATTTGTTTGGAGAAACTTTTGTTTTACCTGAACCTGTAGTTCCTGAAATAGGTGCTCGTGTAATGAATTTAAATAATCCTTTATCAAAAATGTCTAAAAGTTTTCAGGAAAATGATGGTGGTGTAGTTGGGTTATTAGATAGTGATTCTGAAATTCTGAAAACAATTAAAAGAGCAGTCACAGATTCAGGCAATGAAATTCAATTTTCTGAAGATAAAGATAAGGCAGGAGTAAATAATTTACTTGGGATATATAAAGTGATAACTGGTAAATCCATTGAAGATGTGGAAAAAGATTTTGAAGGAGCAAAAGGATATGGCGTACTAAAAGAAAAAGTGGGAGAAATTGTAGTAGATACTGTATCTCCAATCAGGGCCAGATATCAAGAATTTATGAGTGATCCTTCGGAATTAGATCGCTTATTAGAAATAGGTGCTGAAAATGCACGTTCTATTTCAGAACCAAAAGTTGTAGAAATGAAAAATAAAATGGGCTTTATATAAATGAAAAATATAGTTGATTTTCAACAATTTGATTCAATGTATGATGGCAAAAGTTATATTGCCTTAGGGCGAGAACTGTATGTAGATCTTGAAACTCCTGTTTCAATTTTTTTAAAAGTTTCAGAAGGTAAAAATTCTTTTTTATTAGAAAGTGTAGAAGGAGGAGAATCAATAGCGCGCTATAGTTTTATTGGATTGGGAGGTTATGATAAATATTTATCAAAAGATGAAGACCCATTAAAAATTATTTCAGAATTAATAGATATAAACATTATTAAACCTGAATGGTTGGAAAGATTTTTTGGGGGATTGGTTGGTTATATTTCTTATGATTCAGTCAAATATTTTGATGAAATTAATTTGCCAACAGAGAAAGGTTTGGATTTACCAGAATCATGTTTTTTATTTGTTACAGATTTTCTTGTGTATGATCATTTAAAACACAGATTATTTATTGTTTCATATGCTGATTGTTCAAAAGGATCTAGTCGAGATATTTATGAAAATACCTATAAGAAGATTGATGAAATACAAAATAGGTTTCAAAATAACAAGTCAGAAGTTTATAGAGAAGAAAATAACAATGTGAATTTAAATTCATCAGAAAATATTTCAAAAGAAGATTTTATTGAAAATGTTAAAAAAATAAAAGAGTACATTGAAGAAGGGGAAATTATTCAAGCAGTATTTTCCAGGCGTATTTCTAAGAAAACTACTGCTCATCCATTTATGATTTATAGAGCCTTAAGGTCTATAAACCCTTCTCCATTTATGTATTATATGGATCTTGATGATCATTTTGTTGTAGGAGCCTCTCCTGAATTATTAGTTCAAGTTGAAAATGATACTATTAATTCTGTACCTATAGCAGGCACTAG
>CAZMBU010000065.1:0-5509 GCA_964564565.1 uncultured Dehalococcoidia bacterium
CAAATCAAGTTCAATCCAAGTATTCCCATACTGTAAAACAGGTTCTGAACAATTATTTTTCAAATTAAACACCAAATCCTGGATGTTTTGAATATTGTTTTTAAATTTTGTAGCAAACAAACCTATCCCTGATTCAGAATGAGCATCAGTTCCTCCAGTCATAACCAAACCATTATTTTTAGCAGCAATGTATGCATACTTATTTTCAGTTAAATTGTTTCCTCCATTTAGCACTTCAACCCCATCAACAAGTTTAAATACTTGATTTGACGAAAATTCATCAATAGAAGGAATATATTCCTTCCCTTTATAAAGCAAATTTTGCTGATACTTCTCTTTTCCAAAAAGCCTTCTTGCCGGATGAGCAGAAATCAAAAATGCACCATATTTATCAGCAAACTCTCGCAGTTTTTCTAGATTATGAGACCCTGAATAATATTTATCAAATCCTATTGCAATAATATGTCCGTAGTCAGTAGAAATTTCAATAGCTCGAAAAACTTTTAAGTTATACAAATTAAATATATCTTCTATTTGATCACTATTTTTTTCCCAAATACTGCTATGCTCTGTGAGGCATGCACCATCTAAATTTTTTTTTGATATTTTTTTAGCAGCATTTTCAACAGTTAAATTACTATCTGCACTTCCCATAATAGTATGCATATGTAAATCTAGAATCAATTTATTATTCTCTCCTATTAAATATTTTTAATTTATTAATAATGGCAAAACAAAAATATTTAAAATCAAAAAACCTACAAATCCTATAAAAACAGCCTTAAGGTGTTTAATTACAAAATAACTAAATACAGTCACTAAGATTGCCATCGGGATTAAAAACAAATAATAATAAATCAAATTATTAATGGCTGAATAAATAAATCCAATTAAAAGTGTTACAACTGATACTAGAGGATAGATCAACAAGACACTTAAAAAAACAACTTTGGGATTTAATTTCAATCTAGCTTCAGGATTATTTTTCAACTCTATAAATGAAGCAGCTAAATATAAATTTACATATACGAATGCGAGTAAAATACCTACAAATAATGAAGGAATTAATATATCACTCATTCATCCTCCAATGGAGATGTTAATAATTTGCCAAAAATTCTAGAATCTACACTATTATAAATTTTCTTTGCTTCTTCTTTATCATTGATTAAACAAAACAAACTAGGCCCACTACCTGATAAATGAAGATCATAACTTATTTGTTGTTCTAAATTTTCTTTTATTTCTAATATTCCAGGATAAAGTTTATTTATATAATTTTCGAAAACGTTATAGCATTCTATAGATTCTAATAATAAAGATCCATTCATTATTTGCTGAATTAATTGATCAGTATATTTCCCATCTGTGTATACATCTGGTATTAACAAATCATAAGCTAGTTTAGTTTTATTTTTAATTTTATTTTTGTTATGAAAAATTAAAACAGAGCCATCAATTGTTACATCTATTTTTTCTGATTTTGACCCAGTTCCAGTTAAAAGATTAATTCCAGGTGTAAAAAATAAATTAACATCAGAACCTAATTTTTCACCAGTTTCATATAACCATTTACCATCTAATTCTATTCCCCACAGATCACAAATTCCTTTTAAAAAATTAGCAGCATTACTACTTCCTCCTCCAAGGCCTGAATCAACAGGAATATTTTTCACAAGATTAACTCTTGCCCCAAAATTACCATATTTTTTTTGAAATAATTCATAAGCTTGATAAACAATATTTTCTTCAAAAGGCAAATCTATATTGGAATCAATTTCAAAAGTATCGGACTTTTCTATTAAAAGTTCATCTGATAAATTCAAATTAAGTGTTACAGATTTCACTTCATGAAGTTCTTTATTACCTTTACCTAAAACTTCAAGGCATAAATTTATTTTAGATGGTGATTTTATTTTTATTTTATCTTTCATTTATTTTAATGAATTTTCTTGTTGGATAAAAAATTTTTATCCAATCCTCAGTATTTAAATTTTGTGGTCTTAGTTGTGATTCAATTCCAACATCCTGTAACACTTTCAAAATTATTTCTTTTGATATTTTGTTACCCATAGATAAACTATTTAAAATAGTTTTTCTTCTAGAAACAAAACTGTTTGCTACAAAATTAAAAAAATCATTAATATCTTTCTTGTTTATTAATGGTGTTTTTCGTGGAATTAATTCTATTACAGCTGATTCTACTTTAGGTTCAGGATAAAAAGATTGTGCATTCACCTTAAAAAGAATTTTTGATTCACAGTACGTATCCATAATTGCAGATAAATAACCTCTAAATTTTGGGATTCCTACAATTCTCTGAGCAACTTCTAGTTGAACCATAACAATCATTATTTCAGGTTGAGAATCATTTTGTAAAAAATTTAATAAAATTTTATTTGCATGGTTATAAGGTAAGTTGCCTACAAATTTATAGCTATTATTCTTTTCAATTAATTCAGAAATATTTATTGATCTTGCATCTTTGTTAATAATTTCAACGTTTTCACTTTGGTATTTTTCTCTTAAATTCATAAATAAATTTTCATCTAATTCTATGCCATAAAATTTCAGGACTTTTTCAATAATCAAAGCAGTCAAAGCTCCCCTACCGCAGCCAATCTCTACCACAGTATCATTTTGATTCAAGGCTAAAGATTTTATTATTCTACTTTTTATATTCTTATCTCTTAAGTAATGCTGGCCGAGAGATTTTTTGGCATATATACGTCTTTTCATAATTCATAAATAATAACACCTTATGAGACATTTGCGGGACATCTATTACTCAAAGAAGGTAGTGGATAATGTTAATTAATGATCTAAATACAGAATAATAATGTTTTTAAAAACAATTTTTAATATGTATTGAAAAAGCTCAGTATATATAAAATTGAAAATATTATCTAAATCAAAATTTACATATAAATCAATTGATTTTATAAAATAGTATAAAATTTTCAATATATTTATTCATATGAAATAACCCAACCATAATCAGCTGTTTGATTGAGCCATGGGAATAGGCGTCTTTCTTTATGTAAAAATTGATTTACTTCTCTTTTACACACGTTAATTGCTTCACCAATTTCTTTGCTTTTAGAATTGGGATTTAATTGAATATATTTCATTACTTTTACGGAATCAGCTTCAGGCATTAAAACTCTCTTTAAAAAATTAAAGCAACTAGTTCTAGCTGAGAAAAATTTAACAATCTAATAAAGATTTCAAGGGAAGAATTAGTTACTTGTATTTAAATAAATTTAATTATAATTTACATAAATATTATACCATAAAATCTACTATTTTACAATTTAGTTTTCCCTTCATAAAAAACAACAATTTTTATATAAATTTAAGATGGTAGATAAAATACTTTAAATTAATGTAATTTCCAGTGTTTTTTACCTGCAAAAATGTTTCGATTTATTATCCAATAACAACAATATATAAAAACATCTAAATTAATGAGTAGAATTTCAATAAACGACAATTTTACCGGCATTACTACAATTAAATGAGAATAAAAAAACCTAATGTTGCAAATAGTGTTCCAAACAATGTTATTGCTACCCAGCGAAATTTGATATACTGAAGGGAATCAGGGCCGGTAGCTCAGAGGTAGAGCAAATGACTCTTAATCATTAGGTCGAGGGTTCGAATCCCTCCCGGCTCATAATCAAAGGAGAAAACATGAATGCCAAAATAAAATTCAACATAAAATCGGTATGTGAAATATTAGATGTGTGGATACCCTTAAAAATTCAATACTCCAATGTTCCTGGCGTAAACATATGTATTGCTCATAATGGCAAGCCTGTATATTTAAAATCTTTTGGATATCAAAATTTGAAAAAAAAGATAGAATTAAATAAAAACAGCTTATTTAGAATAGCATCTCATTCCAAAATGTTCACTTCAGTAGGAATAATGCAGCTACAAGAAAAAGGGAAATTAAAAATAGATGACAAAATAAATAAATATCTTGATTGGGTAAAAGGCGAAAATAAGGTTTCAAATAATAAAAACATTACTATAAGGCAATTAATGTCTCATCAATCCGGTATGTTTAGAGATGGTAAAACACATCATTGGTCAAATCACAAATTTCCCAATAACCTTAAAAATACTATATCTGAAGAATCAATTATTTTTGAGAATGGATCTACTTTTAAGTATTCTAATCATGCATATGCTTTGCTAGGTGCAATTATTGAAAAAGTTTCAAATCAAAAATACGATGATTATATGTATGAAAGCATAATTAATCCATTAAATTTATCATCAACATACCCTGATCTCCCGGATGAAGTACCAGATGATTTAGGTTTTGGGTATGAGCGAGTAATTCCAGGAAAATTAAATAGAGAAATTTTTGATCACTCAAAAACATACGCATACGCTTCTGCAACTGGATTTATTTCAAATTCAGTAGATATAGCTAGATTTTTATCAAGTTTATGCTTAGATACAGAATATAGTGTGATCAACAGAGAATCAAAAAAAGAAATAATAAAATCACATGGATTTACAGATCGAAAAAACGGAAAAATCGGATATGGATTAGGAGTAGATATAGAAAACATCGACAATGATATTATAGTTGGTCATGGAGGAGGATATCCAGGATTCATCACTAGATCACGAACTAGTATAAATGATAATTTACAAGTGATTGTCCTCACTAATACAAATTCTATACTAGCATCTGAATTAAATGATTCTATATTTGACATTATATACAATACCAAATCCAATCTTTTTGAAGGGTCAAATCTCAAAAAAGATTATAATGGAATTTACAGGTCTAGATGGGGTGATATGGCCATTGTAAGTATAGGTTCAAAATTAGTTTCTTTTTCTGCTGAATCCAAAAACCCTTTGTATGATTGGTCTATACTTAATAAATTCAATATTGATACTTTTGTTAATACCGACAAATTAGGTTATGGTTCCCCTGGAGAAAAAATAACATTTAACAAATCTTCAGATCAGAAAATTAAAAGTGTAACCACATCGAGTGGAATTATGAATAAAATCAAATAAAAAATGGACATAAATACAACAAGCTTTGAAATAATTATCTTTTTGGGATTAATATCATTCTTTGTTGGCTTGTTAGGAGGATTTGTAGGATTAGCTCTTGGAACAATACGTCTTCCCATTATGTTACTGTTAGGAATAAATCCAAAGATAGCAGCCGGAACAAATATTCTGGTTTCAAGTCTATCTTCTTTCTTGGGCTCAGTACAACATTTAAAAAATAAACGTGTTGATAAAAGAGTTGTAATTGTAATGGGGATACCTGCTTGTATAGGTGCTTTCTTTGGAGGATTCCTATCTTCAGTAGCACCGGAAAATGTTTTACTTATATTTGCTGGCTTACTAGTCGCATGGCAGGGATATGAATTTATAGAATTAGGAAGAAAAAAATCCGGTAATACAATGAGTGATATTTTTGGTTCTCATTTAGAACATTCAGAAGGGCAATTTACTACCGCTCGTATAA
>CAZMBU010000066.1:0-5429 GCA_964564565.1 uncultured Dehalococcoidia bacterium
ATTCTACCACCAGAAGATAATAAATTCTTAACATAATTTACTGTATTCTTCTCATCTCCAATTTCTTGAGCTTGTTTCATCACACCTTCAGCTGCACCTCCATGAGCCGGGCCTTTCAAGCAAGCTATACCAGCTGTAATGGCAGAATACACATCTGATTGAGTTGACGCTACCACTCTTGCTGTAAATGAAGAAGCATTTAACCCGTGCTCTGCGTGTAAAATTAAATCTTTATCAATTAATTTTGCATCTAATTCATCCGGGATAACTCCAAAAAGCATATATAAAAAATTTGACGCATGTGACAATGATTTATCAGGAGAAATAGGATCCTTGCCATCTCTAAGTCTAATATGTGTAGTTACAATAGTTGGTGCTTTTGCAGTAATTGACAATCCTTTTTTTACATTTGACTCATTAGAATCATCTTCCAAAGATTCATCAAATGCAGCTAAAGTTGAAATAGCTGTTCTTAAAACATCCATTGGATGAAGATGTTTAATTGAGTCTATCAATTTAATAACTTCGTTTGGAATTTCCCTGTTATTTGCCATCCAGATCGTTATTTCATCAAGTTGTGATTTGTTTGGCAGCATTCCATGAATCAATAAATAACTAACTTCTTCAAAAGTAGAATTATTTGCCAATTCATTAATATTAAATCCCCGATAATATAATTTTCCATTTTTACCGTCAATATAACTTGATTTTGTTCTATCAAGATATATTTCCTTCAATCCTCTATGGATTTTAACATCGTTTAATTCGTTCATTCTCTTTTCTTTAAATTGTGATAAATATCAGAGATATAAATTTATTACAATGATACCATAATTTATATTGATTTGACTTCAGGTATATTAAATAATAAAATCAAGTTTTTATACTATTTTTATATTTAACAAATATGAATGAACATGAACATGAAATTCCTGAGATAGTAATCATAAGATTGCCTTTATATGTAAGAACTCTCAGTGAATTAAAATTATTAAACCAAACAACTGTCAGTTCACAGCACTTGGGAAATCTATTACAGACTACTCCTGCTCAGATAAGAAAAGATTTTAGTCATTTTGGTAAATTTGGAAAACAAGGAAGGGGATACAATATAGAATACCTCTTAGATGAGTTAAGAGAAATACTTAATTTAAATCAAAAATGGAATACCTGCGTTGTAGGAATTGGGAATTTGGGTCAAGCTGTAATTAATTATCATGGTTTTGAAAATGAAGGTTATTTAATCAAAGCAGCTTTTGATATTTCCATCCCATCTAATATTTCTAACAAAGACATAGTTGTAAAATCAATATCTGAAATGAAAAATACAATAAAAGAATTAAATATTAAAGTTGGAATAGTAACTGTACCTGCACCAGATGCCCAGGGAGTAATAGATAGATTGGTAGAAAGTGGTATAAAAGCAATATTAAACTATGCTCCTATGAAACCTGTACTACCAAAAACAATAGTTTGCAGAAACATTGATCCTGTACTGTCACTTCAATCTATGTCTTATTATTTAAACAAATAAATTTATTAATCTATTAATACGATTAATTTATTATTTTTAATCTCTGAAAAACCGCCTGTTATTTCAATAGTTTTTTCTTTTTCTTTAGAAGATCTAGTAATTAACTTTCCAGATTTTAATGTTGTGACTAAACTAGCATGATTCTGTAATACTGTAATATAACCATCCTTACCTGGCATGGTGACAGAATCAACATTGCCTGTAAATTCCAAACCATTTTGAGAAATAATCTCTATTTCAAATGACATAACGATTCCTATTTTTTTGCATTTTCCACAACTTCATCTATAGTGCCTTGCATGTAAAAAGCCTGTTCAGGCAAATCGTCATGCTTCCCTTCTAAGATTTCAAGAAATCCTCTAACATTTTCTTCAATTGAAACATATTTACCTGGAATTCCAGTAAAAACTTCTCCAACAAAAAACGGCTGAGTTAAAAATCTTTGAATTCTTCTTGCTCTACCTACAATAACTTGATCTTCTTCAGATAATTCTTCAATACCCAATATAGCTATAACATCTTGTAAGTCTTTATATCTTTGTAATATTTGTTTTACACCTTGTGCAGCTCTATAATGATCTTCTCCAACAACAGCTGGTTCCAGAATTCTTGAATTTGATGCAAGTGGATCTACTGCAGGAAATAATGCTTGTTCAGCTAAAGCTCTTTCTAAAGCTATATTTGCATCTAAGTGACCAAAAGTTGTTACAATTCCTGGATCAGTATAATCATCAGCAGGAACATAAACAGCCTGAAAAGATGTGATTGATCCATCATTTGTAGAAGTAATTCTTTCTTCCAAATCTCCTATTTCAGTACTTAATGTTGGCTGATAACCTACTGCCGATGGCATTCTTCCCAATAAAGCTGACACCTCCATTCCGGCCAATATATATCTGTATACATTATCAACGAAAAGTAAAACATCTTGTTTACGTACATCTCTGAAATATTCCGCCATAGTTAAACCAGTTAATGCAATTCTTGCTCTAGTTCCTGGAGGTTCATTCATTTGACCAAATACTAATGCGGTAGAATCTAAAACTCCATATTCTTTCATTTCATTCCATAAATCATTGCCTTCCCTAGATCTTTCACCAACACCTGCAAATACAGATACCCCAGAATGTTCCTGAGCTATATTTCTAATTAATTCAGTTATAATTACAGTTTTCCCGACTCCTGCGCCACCATATGCGCCAACTTTACCACCTTTCGCAAAAGGAGTCATTAAATCTATAACTTTAATCCCGGTTTCCAGAATTTCAGTTGT
Source organism: uncultured Dehalococcoidia bacterium (assembly GCA_964564565.1). Taxonomy (GTDB): domain Bacteria; phylum Chloroflexota; class Dehalococcoidia; order Lucifugimonadales. Next base: position 2,808 of record CAZMBU010000066.1, read on the forward strand.
ACTCCTTTGCTGATCAAAAGCAGGGGCCGGTCTGTGAATTGGCCATCTTTCAGCATCTTTAGAAATTGGATCACCATCATCAATAGCATTACCTAAAACGTTAAATAATCTTCCGAGAGAAGGATCGCCAACAGGTACTTGAACTGGTGCTCCGGTATCTAAGACTTCCTGTCCTCTGGATAAACCATCTGTAGACCCTAATGCAAGACATCGTGCCCAATTATTTCCAACTAACTGTTCTACTTCTAAAACTAATTTTTCTCCAGCCAAATCAGTTTCTAAAGCGTTGTAAATATTAGGTAATTTATCAGGAGGGAATTCCACATCCACTACTGTACCAATAACTTGAACAATATTTCCTTTTGACATTTCAATACTCCTAATTTAAAAATAAATATTAATTTTCAATTGCAGACATTCCGCCAACCAAATCCAATAATTCTGATGTAATTGTTTCTTGTCTTGCTTTATTCAAATCTAAAGTAAGATCATCAACTAGTTCATTGGCATTATCAGTAGCATTTTGCATTGCAACCATCCTGGCTGCATTCTCGCTAGCCAATGAATCTAAAATAGATCTATAAATCATAATAAATACATATTTTGGAGCAAAATCAAATATTAAATCTAATTGATTTGGTTCAAAAATATGATTACTAACATTTTGGGCATTCTCACTTTGTTTAAATGGTAAAAGATCAATAATTTCAGCTTTTTGATTAGCTACACTGTTAAAGTGAGAATAAACTAATTTAACAGATGTGTATTGATTTTCAATAAATTCATCAACAATATAATTGCTAATCAATTCAACATCTTCTGAAATAAATTCATCCTTCATTTCAAAAGTATTTAGCAAATTCAACTTTCTAGAATTAATATATTTATCTATTTTTTTCCCTAATGAAACAAAACTTTTTTTATTAACTTGCTTGGTGTTTTCTTCTAGAGTTTTAACTAAATTTCCAAATAATGGTCCAGACAAACCTCGATTAGAAGAAATTACTAAATATAATACATTTTCATCATAATTTTCATATGATTTAAATAAATCACTATATTCAGCTAAAAGATCAAAGTCTGCAGAATTTAATATGCTATTTTTTATATTTTCATAATTTGATGAATATATATTATAATTCTCAGCAGCATCCTGAGCCTTTCGTAATTTAGAAGCCGCAATCATCTGCATAGCACCCGTAACTTTAGCTGTATTCGTAATCGATTTAATTCTTGTACGTAGTTCTTTAGTACTTGCCATTAATTAAAAACCCATTGATTTTTTATATTTCGAGCTTATTTCAGATATAGTCTTTTTAGAATCATCATCCAAATTTCCTGAAGATTTTATAGTATTTAAAACTTCACTCAAATTTGATTCTGCATAGTCATACCATCCTAGTTCAAACTCTTTCACTTTTTCCACAGGAATATCATCCAAAACACCTTCATTAGCCATATAAAACATGCATACTTGTTGTTCCATTGTAACTGGCGAAGCCTCATTTTGTTTAAGTAATTCAAGTATTCTTTGACCTCTATCTAATTGCTTCTTTGTAGCATCATCCAAATCAGAGGTACCGAACTGAGCAAATGTTTCCAATTCCCTGAATTGTGCCATTTGAATTTTTAAACTACCTGCTACTGATTTCATAGCTTTTGTCTGCGCAGCACTACCAACCCTGGTAACGGAAAGTCCTAAATTCACTGCGGGTCTTATTCCAGAATTAAAAAGATCTGGTTCTAAGTATAGCTGCCCATCAGTAATTGAAATTACATTTGTTGGAATATAAGCAGATACATCTCCTGCCTGAGTTTCAATTACCGGCAAAGCTGTCATTGATGCTCCACCATAGTCCGAGTTCAATTTTGCAGCTCTTTCAAGTAATCTTGAATGCAAATAAAAAACATCTCCAGGATATGCTTCTCTTCCAGGGGGCCTTCTAAGTAACAATGACATTTGACGATAAGCCCAAGCATGTTTTGTAAGATCATCATATACAATTAATACATCTTTACCCTGAGACATAAAATACTCGCCTAAGGCACAACCTGAATAAGGTGCCAAATACTGAAGAGCAGCTGATTCAGAAGCATTTGCTGTTACCACTATAGTATGTTCCATGGCTCCATTAGTTTCTAATTGATTAACTATATTCGCAACTTTCGATGCTTTTTGACCAATCGAAACATATATACATATCAAATCACCATCTTTTTGATTAATAATTGCATCGATACAAACAGCAGTTTTCCCAGTACCTCTATCACCAATAACAAGTTCTCTCTGACCTCTTCCAATAGGGACTAATCCATCTACAACTTTTACACCAAACTGAACTGGCTCACTGACAGATTGCCTTTCAACTACACCGGGGGCGATTTTTTCAACTTCAATAGTTTCAGTTGAAGCAATACTACCTTTACCATCTATTGGTTGGCCTAACGGGTTTAATACACGGCCAATCATATCATTTCCTGCTGGAACTTCAACAATTCTGCCTGTACTTTTTACTTCATCCCCTTCCTTGATCCCTAGATAATCACCTAAAATAACAACCCCAACGGTATCTTCTTCCAAATTTAAAGCTGGAACTCTTAAACTAGCTCTTAATTTATCTT
>CAZMBU010000067.1:0-1043 GCA_964564565.1 uncultured Dehalococcoidia bacterium
CTCCTGCTTTATACGGGCATGAATATTGGAAGGTACATACAGTAGATCCATTTCCGTATTTCCCTGCAGATATTAGTAAAAAATTATTAAATAAAATGATACGAACGGTTGAACCTCGAGCAGGTAAAATAGATTATGACGTTGATGGCACTTTATCGGGGAATTGGTTTGAACAAGGTACCAACGGATATAGCGGGAATAATTGGGAAAATTATTGGATTGGACATTTGTCAGTTTCACCACATGAAATAAACCCTTCCTATTGGAGGGTAGGTGTTGGACATTTAGAAGTATCTGATAATAATTTTTTACTTAAAGGAAAGATCGATCCTCTCGATGTTAAAATGAATTCCGGTATTGTGATTTATGAACTTTTTCAGGAGAGAATGTATAAAAATGATTATCATTATGAGTGGTGGGTAGAACCAAAAAAAGAAGAAGATGTTTATGGTGTTCAATATTGGGGAGATTCTAAAGGAATTATAATGTTTCAAATGTTAGAAAACAGATTATTGAAATCAGAGGTTTTTATTGGAAAATCAAAAGATGATACTGTTGATTTTACTGAAAATGCAAAATTATATGAAAGATAATATTATGAAGATCCGTCTTTATTTTTTGAGTTTATTGTGGAATTAATATAAATTTAGACTATGCTTTTCTTAAACGGATTGATTGTGGTGTTATTTCTAATAATTCATCACTCATAATTTCTAAAGCACGTTCCAAAGTTAGTTTAATTGGAGGAGTTAAATTTAATGAATCATCAGCTCCGGAAGCACGCATATTAGTAAGTTGTTTGCCTTTTGTTGGATTAACTTCTAAATCTGTTCCTTTACTTACATTTCCTATAACCATTCCTTTGTAAACATTAGTATTAGGCCCAATGTATAAAGTACCGCGGTCTTGTAAATTATATAATGCATAACCTAAAGCTTTTCCTTCTGCCATTGAAACCATTGCTCCCACTTCAGTCCTCTTTATTTCTCCTATATGTTTTCTGAAGCCTATAACTCTCGAAGACATTATTCCTTCTCCTCGTG
>CAZMBU010000067.1:1053-5419 GCA_964564565.1 uncultured Dehalococcoidia bacterium
ACAATAAATTCTGTTCTAAATCCTAGAAGGCCTCTTGTGGGAATTTCAAAAACTATTCTAGTGTTAGCATTTGTAGTTTTCATTTCATTCATAATGCCTTTTCGTTTAGATATTTTTTCAATAACTACCCCAGACATTCTTTCAGGTATATCAACAGTTAGTTCTTCAAACGGTTCGTGTACTTTTTTATCTATTGTTTTAAGTATTACTTTTGGTTGTGATACTTGAACTTCATAACCTTCTCTACGCATATTTTCAAGAAAAATTGCTATATGCATTTCACCCCTACCATAAACAGTAAATTTATCTGGTTTTGAAAAATCTACTTTGACTCCTACATTAACTTCTAGTTCTTTTTCTAATCTTTCTCTAATTTGAGAACTAGTTACAAACTTCCCTTCTTTACCTGAAAATGGAGAGTCATTTACCATGAATCCAAGTGAAATAGTAGGTTCATCAACAGAAATATCTGGAAGTGATTTAGATTCTTCATTTTGTGTGATTGTATCTCCGATATATATTTCAGGAAATCCTGCTACTAATACTATATCTCCCGCATAAGCTTTTTTTACTTCCTTTCTCAAGAATCCTTCAAAGGTAAATATTTTTGTAACCTGACGTTTTTGCATTAATCCTTTATCTTGAATTACATATAAGTAATCCTTTTCATTTAAAGTTCCTTCGTAAATTCTTGCTATAGCGAGCCTTCCAAGATAATTATCATAATCTAAATTAAAACATTGCATCCGTAACGGTAAGTTGCTTTCAGAATTTGATGGTTTTATATTTAATAAAATAGAATCTAAAAGAGGGGTCATATCTAATGTTTCATCTTCCAATTCAAATTTTGAGACCCCATCTTTACCGGTTGTATATATGATTTCAAAATCTAATTGTTCATTATTAGCTCCAAGGTCCATAAATAATTCTAATATTTCATCTATAACTTCCTTTGGTCTTGCAGCATCTTTGTCGATTTTATTTAATATAACTAAAGGCTTTAAGCCTAATTCTAATGATTTTTTAAGAACAAATTTTGTTTGTGGCATAGGGCCTTCCTGAGCATCAACTACCAGCAATACAGAATCAATTGATCTTAAAACTCTTTCAACTTCAGAACCAAAATCCGCATGCCCGGGAGTGTCAACAATATTAATTTTAGTCCCTTTATAAAACATTGATGCGTTTTTTGCATAAATTGTGATACCTCTTTCTTGTTCCAGGTCATTACTATCCATAGTAGAGAGTGAATCTTTTGTAGCACCAGTGTGACGCATTAAAGCATCAGTAATACTTGTTTTCCCATGATCTACATGAGCAATTATTGCTATATTTCTAATTTCCATAAAAACACGTAAAAGGTTTTGAATAAATAAATAAAGATTAAATGCAGTGCACACTATATCAATTAGGTATTATAATGTCCATATAACTAGTGGATCTAAAAAAATTAAAGAAGAAAAGATTTAACGTTAAAATAGGATCAAGCAATGTCAGAGATTAGAAGAAATTTTCAAAATCTTTACGATAATTGCACTACAGCGGGAGCTACCGGATCTGCTAGCTTTGATGGTAACTCCATAATAGGAAGCACAAGTGATGATCCATTTACCACAAGAACAAGACTTGTTGTTGTATCTCCAAATAATGGGCATAAATTTATTGCAACTCAAATAATCTCAGGAGATACAAGTAAAATCCCAGATTTTAACAATATGCATACACGTGGATTAAATGATAAAGGTTTTGCATATACCTGGTCTGCAGCAGGTCCTGATCCTGCGATTGAACCTATTAGTTCTCAGGCAATAGGAGTACCATTTTATCAGTTTGGACAATTACTACTGAGTGAAGCTGATTCTGTTGAAGATGCAATTGGATTACTTGAATCTTTTCCGAGGGCAATTCACGGGAATTTTTTATTTGCAGATTCTTCAGGGAAAATTGCTTTGATTGAAGTAAGTACACGTTCTTTAAATATTGAAACTCGTACTACAGATGGATGGATAGGAAGAACAAATCATTGGATTTCAGAACAAATGATTAATATCTCTCAAAAGCCACATGTCTCTGATTCCACAATGGTGAGATTTGAAAGAATATTTAATCTGATGAGTGAAAGAAACGGTAAAATTGATATTAAATTTTTAGAGTCTTGCTTTAGTGATCACTCTACATTAACTGATACTGGGTGGTCTATTTGTGCTCATGGACATACTAAAAATCCAAATCGTGACGGACGTGGTGGAACAGTAAGTTCTGAGATTATATTACCAGCAAAAGGGGTAATGAATTATTGTTATGGGTGGCCATGCGGTGGCATTGTAGATTATCCTGATGACCAAGTATATCAAGATAGATCTTGGGGGAAATATCTGTCCTTTGAATTAGAGAAAATGGAATCAGGAGAGTATGTTACTGTAGATGGGAGGTTAACTCCATTGGCTATTTCTTATTTTGCTTAGGAAAATCTAAAAAGGCATTTAAAATAAATAACTTAGTAATTCTACAAAAAAGTATAAAAATTAGAATAATGATCATTTTATTATTCTGTTTATTTATAGTAACAATTAATCAAACCATTGTTTCGATTGCCGGGCCATCTATATTAGCAGATCTTGGTGGATTTAAATATTATTCATGGATTTTTTCTGGCACTGCTTTAACTGCTGCAATTTGTTCACCTATAACAGGGAAGTTATATGAGTTGTATGGTGCTAAAAAAATAATAATCTCTTTTTTATTAATATTTACTGTTGCAATTTTATTTTGTGGTTTAAGTAATTCGATGTTTTCTCTTATTGTTTTCAGAATATTGCAAGGTGCTGGAATAGGAGGAGTATACGGTATCATTTGGATAATGACAGCTTCTCTTTGGAATCCAAATGAAAGAGGAAAATGGGTTGGGATTGCTACAGCAAGTTTTACAGTGGGAACAATGGTTGGTCCGATTATGGGAGGTTATATAAGTGAAATTATTGGATGGAGATGGATTTTCTTTTTTAATTTACCTTTATCTATGATTTTAATGACAGCAATATTTATAGTTTTTCCAAGTCATGAAAAAACAATCTCAAGAAAATTTGATTATAAAGGGACAATAGTTTTTATATTTTTTGTTAGTAGTTTTCTTATTGGGATTTCAAATATTGTCCAAGACAATTCTTACATATATATAAATTCTATAATTTTGTTTTTAGCTTCTTTCGGATCTTTAGGTTTATTTATATATATAGAAAATAAAGAAAAAGAAAATGCACTTATAGATTTAAGTTTATTTAAATATAAATTTTTTATAGGAGGTTCTCTTGGGTCTGTATTTCTTGTCAGCGCATTTGTGACCTGGAGTGTGTTTTTACCGCTTTCTTTAGTGACAGTATACGGATATTCTTTATCACAGGCATCAATTCCATTAATGACTTACGCTATTGGAATTGCCTTAGGTTCAAGTTTTTTTGGATTTTTTATTTCACATGAAAAATTACAACTTCCTATATCTTTGATCGGATTTACTTTAACTGCAATTGCTTTTTTAATTTCTGGTTATACATATTTGGATATAAGTTTTAATTTATTATTAATCATAGCTTTTGTTGTAGGTTTTGGTTTTTCTGGAACTATTGCTGCATATATAGTCCCTATACAAAATAGGCTTCCTGAAAATAAAATTGGTGTTGTTACTACTTGGCTTCAATTTTCAAGGATATTTGGAAATTCATTTGGGACAGCTATACTTGGTGTTATTTTATTATTGAATATGACTACTTACAATTTTGAACCTCCCAGAGAATATATTTATAATCCTGATAATATTTCCTCAATAGACAAAATAGAAGAAATTAAAGAAAAATATATGGCCTCGGGTAAGATAGAATTATTTAATAAGGATCTTCAATCTTCCAGGGAAAATCTAAATAATGGTCTCAGATATGTTTATTTTTCTGCAAGTATAGCCGCTTTTTTTGGAATTATAATTTCTATTTTTATGTTCCCTAAATTTGAGTTATTACGTATTTTAATTAGAAAAAAATCTTAATTTTTATATACCTAATATTTTTGAAGCATTATTTAAAAATATATTTTCTTCTAATTCTTCAGAAATATCTAATTTTTTCCAATCGTTTAACCATCTTTCTGGAGCAATAAAAGGGTAGTCGGATCCAAATAATATTTTGTGATTAAGTCTTGTAATTGATTCATGTATAAGTTCTTTAGGAATGTACCTTGGAAGCCATCCTGAAAGATCGATATATACATTAGGCTTATGTAAGGCTACTGCAATTTGATCATTTATCCAAGGCCAACCAGGATGAGCTAGTATAATGGTTAAATTTGGGAAATCGGCTGCTACATCATCCATTCCTGG
>CAZMBU010000068.1:0-5383 GCA_964564565.1 uncultured Dehalococcoidia bacterium
AAATATTCACCATATGAATTCCATTCAGGGATCCCGTCAAAATTTGGGTGCCAATTAACAATATCTGCAGAACTATGAGGAATTACTCCAGATCCGCAATTACCATTAACATTCGTAGTAACACCCTGCATTAATTTAAAATCCATATCAGGATATACAAACATTGCGATATCATCATGTGCATGCATATCAATAAATCCCGGTGAAAGAGCTTTGTTTTTTATATCGATAATTTCTGCATCTACATCATCTATATTACCAACTTCTTCTATTTTTCCATTATCAATTAAAACATTTCCTTTAAAAGGATTTGACCCAGTACCATCGTATATCGTAGCATTTTTTAATAGGTATTTTTTATTCATATACTTAACCTCAAAATTGTAAATTGTTATGTAAAAGGAGAAATAAAAATTGTTTAAAAGATTTGGATGTATTACTCCGTTAACTATTTATTCTTTTTTATTAATCATAGTTATTATAATTATTTAGATGATTAATATAGTACTAGTTAATCCTGAAATTCCTCCTAATACTGGAAATATAATCAGACTTTGCGCAAATACTGGTTATTATTTACATCTCATTAAACCAATCGGATTTGACTTGAACGATAAACAACTCAAAAGAGCCGGATTAGATTATCATGATATAGCCAAAGTTAAAATTCACAATAATTTAAATGAATTTATAAAAACTATTAACCCCAAAAGAATATTGGCAACTACTTCGAAAGTTAGTAAAAGTTATACAACAGTCAAGTTTAATAAAAACGATGCTATTTTATTTGGCTCTGAATCAAATGGCTTAAGTGAGGATATTATTAATAAAATAAAAAAAGAAAATGTATTTAGTATTCCAATGAAACCAAATAACAGGAGTTTGAATTTATCAAATGCTGTTTCAATAATTGTATACGAATCATGGAGGCAGCATAATTTTGAAGGCAGTGTATAATTAAATTAAATATTTATTATGAGAGGTTGAATAATGTCAGACTCAAATCTATTGAATAAATCTGCAATTGAATTAAAAAAACTTATCAATAATAAACAAATTTCCTCACTTGAACTTACAGAACTCGCACTTAAAAAAATTGACGAAACGAATCACAAAACAAATGCATTCTTAACTATTACTCATGACTTGGCAATCAATAGTGCCAAACTAGTTGATCAAAAAATAGCTAAAGGTGATTCTGTTGGTTTATTAGGAGGTGTTCCGACTTCAATTAAAGATTTAGAACCCGTCAAAGGATATCGAACTACTAAAGGCTCTTTATTTTTAGAAAATAGTATTTCTGAAATAGATCAATTAGGTGTAGAAAGGATAAAAAACGAAGATGGAATAATTCTAGGAAAAACTAATGTCCCCGAATTTGGGGCAAGTGGTGGAACAGAAAATAAATTGGGAGATGATTGCAGAAATCCATGGAATTTAAATCATACTCCAGGAGGTTCTAGTGGTGGCACCGCAGCAGCGGTAGTATCAGGGGTGCATCCTTTTGCCCAAGGATCGGATGGCGGAGGGTCTATTAGAATCCCTTCATCATTTTCTGGTATTTACGGTATTAAAGGAACTCAGGGAAGAGTTCCAAGAAGACACGCAAGTAGAATAAGCTGGCATCCAGTAAATTATTCATGTATGGGTCCTATGAGCTGGTTTGTAAAAGACAGTGCACTATTATTACAAGCAATGTCAGGACCACACCCTGAAGCTGAACCAGGTACCATTGCGACTAAAGCTCCAGATTTTTTAAAAAATATTGACGATGGTATCAAAGGGAAAAAAATTGCCTGGTCCTCTGATCTGAATTGCCGTACTGTTGACCCGGAAGTAATTAAAGTAAATAAAGATGCGATGAAAATATTTGAGAAACATGGTGCTATAGTTGAAGATCTTGCATTTAAAATTGACCTGAATGAATATGAAGAGCTCGACTCAATTTTAACTATTGCATTAAACTATACAAATAACAAAGCATATTATGAACAAGATTCTTCCAAATTAATGCCTCATGTAAGAAATACTATAGAAAGAGGGAAATTAATAACTTCCGAACAATATATTCAGGCTCTTACAAAATTATATGAATTAAGAGATTACATATCATCTATATTTAAGGATTATGATTTTATTGCAACTCCCACAAGTGCTTTCACAGCAAACAGAACTGATGAAAAACATATTGTTGAAAATGGAAAATTAAAAATCATGAAAATGACTATGGAAGATAAATTCATTGAAAACAGTCTCGATTATTCATCATGGAATTTTGCATGTAAACAATTCACTGCTTTATTTAACTGGAGTGGTAACCCAGGAGCAAGTATTCCTAGCGGGTTTACAAAACATAACATGCCTGTGGGTCTACAAATTATTGGAGCAAAAGAAAATGAAGTCGGTGTATTACAAGCTTCTAGGGTATTTGAATTAGAACAACCTTGGCAAAATAAAAGACCTATAATCTAATAATTAATGCTTTTGGTCCATAGAATGTCTTAATTTAGGATCCAAAAAGTCTCTTAAAGTATCACCAAGAATATTAAAAGCAAGTACAGCTCCAAAAATAGCAAATCCGGGAAATATAGGTATCCACCAAGCAGCTTGAACATATTGTCTTCCGGCTGAAACTAAAGCGCCCCATTCTGGCTCCGGAGGTTGAGCACCAGCGCCAACAAAACTTAATCCTGATGCGAAAAGAATTGCTAATCCAAAATCAAAGGTTGCCTGTACAAGAGTAGCAGTATAACTATTAGGAAAGATATGTTTAAATATAATCCTCGAAGGATGTAATCCTAAAGCACGTGATGCAGTAATATAATCTTTACCTTTTTCTGCAATAACACCACTTCTAATTAATCTTGCATAGCCTGTCCATCTAACTAAAGTAATTCCTATTATTGCAGCGTCTATACTCGCTCCCAATGAAGTTGCTATAACCAAAGCCATAACTAAATCAGGTACTGACAGAAAAATATCTGTGATTCTCATAACAGCTTCATCTATCCATCCTCCAATATATCCACTTACCATTCCAATTAAAGAGCCAAATGTACCAGCGATACCTACTACTAATACACCTATACGTAAACTTATAATACCTCCAGCTAATACTCTGCTGTAAACATCTCTTCCAAATTCATCTGTCCCAAACAAATAATCCCATGAAGGTTTTTGAAGAGGAATTCCTACTCCCATTTCATCAAATTCATATGGTGCTATCATTGAACCAAACAATCCGATAAACACATATATAAATACTATAACCAAAGAAAATATAGCAGGAGGATTAACTTTTACAGCATTAATTAACTCAGTAAAAGTACTTTTTTGAGGTCTTAAAGTTATTTCTTGATTAGCCATTTAGTACCTAATCCTTGGATCTAAAAAAGCTACAACAATATCTACAATCATATTAGCAGTTGAAAATGAAATTCCAATTAAAATAGTAATATCTACTACAGCTAGTCTGTCCAAAAGCATAATGGATTGGACTGCAAATCTCCCAACGCCTGGCCAAGCAAATATCGTCTCAGTCAAAACAGCTCCGGAAAGTAGCCCACCCACCAATAATCCTAATATAGTAACAGTTGGGATTAAAGCATTTCTCATAACATGCCGACCTATTACTGTTTTTTCATGTAAACCTTTAGATCTAGCTGTTCTTACATAATCCTGGCTAATAACTTCTAAAATACTTGCCCTAGTAACACGTGCTAATAATCCAACAACAGAAAATCCCAGTATAAATGAAGGTAATATCAAATGATGGACAGAATTAAAAAATCCATCCCAATAACCGGTAGCAATAGTATCTATTAAATAAAAACCAGTTATTGTTTTTGGAATTTCCATGTCCAAATCAATTCTTTGTGAAGAAGGTACTATACCTAAATAATAATAAAAAATAATAAGCATAATAATAGCAAGCCAAAATATTGGCATTGAAACACCAAATAAAGAAACTGCTCTAATAGTATGATCAACCCAGCTATTTCTTTTTAAAGCAGATACGATCCCTAAAGGAATGCCCATTACAGTTGCAAAAATAAACGAAACAAATGCTAATTCAATAGTAGCAGGAAAATAAGCTTTCAGATCATCAAATATGGGGGCTCTTGTAACTAAAGAAGTTCCCATATCACCTTTTAGTAGATTCCCAACAAAATTAAGATATTGTTTCCACATTGGTAAATCTAATCCCCATTTTTCTCTAAATGCATGATACTCATCCATTCCGGCTGCAATACCACCAGCGCTAAATAATAATGCTGCGGGATCACCAGGTAATCCAAACATTAATAGAAAAGTAAACATCGTCAATCCAAGCAATACAAATATTTGCAAAGATAATCTACGTAGTATAAATACACCGATGTTCATAATTTTCAGATTTTACTATTTATATATGAGAAGGAATAAGAGAAGGAGCAATTTCAATTGAAATTGCTCCTCTCATTAAATACTAATTTATTTAATTTAGATTATTCAGCTTTTCTTAAATATCTGAAGTCCAAACTAAAACCATGTGGCATAGCAATACCATCAGTCATGTTTGTTCTAAGAGCAACAGTATCAGCTACCTGCAATACTGTCATTTCACCACAATTAGCGACCATAAGTTCATTAAGTTCCCTATATATAGTATGTCTCTTATCATTGTTAGTCTCAGCCCTACCTTGAGCAACTAAATCTTTCAATCTGGCTGCAACTGTTGGGTTATGTTCTTCTATACCTAGTAAGAAACACTCAGATGTAGCTCTTACTGATGCAGGATTGTCTGGATCAAAGTAGGTTGCACCTAAACCAGAGATACCCATATCTTTCAGTGTTCCATCAATAATTTGTCCCCAAAATTTTGATCCTGTAGATTGTACAATCTCTGCTTTAATTCCAGCTTTTTTCAAGTTAGCCTGCAAGAATTCAAGACCTTTAGTATAGACAACTGATCCACATGCACCAGCACGGCTTTGTAATTTAATTGAAAAACCATCCGGATAGCCTTGTTCAGCTATAATTGCTTTTGCTTTTTCAGGTTCATATTCCCATTGGTTTGAAATTGCAGGATCATGACCTAACATACCTGGAAGTATCAAACTTTGATGAACTGAACCAAGACCCATAGCTACAGTCTGTAACATACCGTTGTAGTCTATAGCCATATGTATAGCTTTAAAAATCTCATCATTAGCAGCATGCTCATTTCTTCTATCAATTAAGATATTACATGTTATTAATGAAGGATATGAAAAAGTATATACTTTTGGCTGAAGATCAAGTGTTTTTAAAGATATAGGATCCATCTGTAAAGCTACGTCAACTTCACCTTTGGCCATCATCAATTCAGCAGTTGCATTTTCTGGAATGTTAGAAAATACTA
>CAZMBU010000069.1:0-5283 GCA_964564565.1 uncultured Dehalococcoidia bacterium
TGGCCAATATGGAATAGTTCTTCATGAAACATGGGATTTAAATCCAAAATATAAAATTAAAGGTCAAGAAAAATATATAAGGGCTGTCATTACTAATTCAACAGGACATAAAGCTTGGACACAGCCAATTTTTATCAGTTAATTATTTGATTAATTAATTAATTAATTAAGGAATTATAAAGACCAATAAATAATTGTTAAACCCTATAATTTAGTTGATAATATAGGGATAAAATATATTCAAACAGGTAATACAACTTGGTAATTTTACTCATAAGTGTTTTTTCTTTAGGTTATTTTTTTATAGCATTCGAGCATAAATTTAAAATTGATAAAGCTGCTACTGCTCTAATCACTGGAGTATTAACTTGGACTATATTTGTTTCTTTTTCAGATTATAAAATTGTTGATAAAGAATTGGCTCATCATTTGGTTGAAATAGGTGAAATCGTATTCTTTTTATTAGGTGCGATGACTATAGTAGAATTGGTTGACTCTCATCAAGGCTTCAGACTAATAACTGATAAAATTAAAACTACTAACGCTGTAAAATTATTGTGGATATTATCTACAATAACGTTTTTCTTTTCTGCCGTATTAGATAATTTGACAACAGCTATAGTAATGGCAGCATTGTTGCAAAAAATAATAAAATCAAGAGAACAATTATTATTCTTTGCAGGGATTATGATATTGGCTGCGAATGCAGGAGGAGCATGGTCTCCAATTGGAGATATAACTACCATAATGCTTTGGGTAGGAGGACAGATATCCTTGAATATTATCCCTGCTATTATAATTCCAAGCGCAGTTTGTATTATAGTGCCATTAATTTATGTTTCTTTTAAATATAGAGGACAAAATATAGAGAGACCAGAAAATGTAAAGGAAGGGAAAACACGAGATGTAATTCCTTACGAAAGAAATATTATTTTTACTCTTGGTGTATTAGGTTTATTATTTGTCCCAGTCTTTAAAACAGTTACTCATTTACCACCTTATATGGGTATGTTATTAAGTTTAGGATTTTTATGGGTAGTCACAGAAATCATACATAAGGGGAAAGATAATATTCATAAACATTCATTAACTGTGGTTGGTGCTCTTTCAAAAATTGAAGCTTCCACTGTATTTTTCTTTTTAGGAATTTTACTTGCAGTGGGAAGCTTGCAATCTAGCGGTATTTTAAATAGTTTAGCTACTATTCTTGATGATGTTATAGGCAATTTATACCTGATTAATATTTTTATAGGATTCTTGTCGGCACTTTTAGACAATGTTCCTCTGGTTGCTGGAGCTATGGGCATGTATGAAATTACTTCTTCTGGCGATTATGCGATGGATGGAATATTCTGGGAATTTTTAGCTTATTGTGCTGGTACAGGTGGTAGTTTGCTTGTTATTGGATCAGCTGCTGGAGTAGCGGTTATGGGTATTTTGCGAATTAATTTTATATGGTATATCAGGAAAATAAGTTTTTTGGCTCTTATAGGATATTTAGCAGGAGCAGTAACATATATTCTGCTTTAAAATTATGAAAGTTATTTTGGTAGATGCAATAAATACACTCATAATTCCAGGCAAGGGGATGTATGAACCTTTATTCAAAATATTAGATGGTTACTCAAATAGAAAAATTGTACTGACAGGTGCCAATAACGAAGAATTTATACAACATGGGTTAGATAAAATTCCTTATGAAGTTTTCACTTTAAAACACAATCCTGAAAAATCAAATCCAAATTATTATAAAATTTTATTAAAACAATTTGATTTGGTAGCTGAAGATTTAGTTTATATTGAACACAACTTAGAAGCGATACGTTCAGCAGAATCTCTAAATATTAAAACGTTTCATTACGATAAAGATTTAAAGGATGTTAATAAATTAACTCAGTTTTTGGAAATTCATATTTAATATCAAATTAAATGTTAATTGTTTTTGTGTTTGTATATAATATTTGCGCTAATTTAATTTAATCTGATTTTTTATTTTGTCCTTAATTAAAAATTTATTATTATCACTAATAATTATTGTATTTGCTTTTGTTTTAACTACTTTTGTTGATCAAAACAGCGTTTCTTACGGATCATTAAGTTTGTTTTTGCTATGTACAATCATTATATTTTTTCTTCAATGGATTGTTTTTATCCCTTCATATTTGTTATCTACTGAACATTTCTTTGATTTGACTGGATCTGTCACTTTTATAACAGTATCAATATTAGCTTTTTTAATGAATGATTCTAATAATTTAAGGCAATTAATTGTATTAATTTTAATAATGATTTGGGCTTTAAGATTAGGTTCATTTTTATTTTTGAGAATAAGGAAAGCAGGAGAAGATAGTAGATTTACAACTATAAAAAAAGACTTTTTAGTCTTTTTCCTGACATGGAATTTACAAGGATTATGGGTTTTGTTCACATTGTTTGGGGCGTTAACTATTCTTACTTCTAATAATAATCAAAATTTTGGAATTTTGGATATAATCGGTGTTTTAATTTGGGTAATTGGATTCCTTATTGAAGTGGTTTCGGATAGACAAAAAAGTGAATTTAAAAGCCACGAATCCAATGCCGGGAAGTTTATCCACACTGGTTTATGGAAATATTCAAGGCATCCAAATTATTTTGGTGAAATTTTGCTTTGGACAGGAATAGCTATAATAGGGATTTCTGTTTATTCTGGATTTGGTTGGTTAGGCTTAATTTCTCCATTTTTTGTATTTGTGATGCTGAATTATATTTCAGGTGTGAGACTTTTGGAAAAACAAGCAGAAGAAAGATGGGGTGAGAATGATCTATATCAATTGTATAAATCAAAAACCCCTGTATTATTTCCTTATAAATGTATTAAAGCTTGAGGTAGATTATGGTTAAATTGTTCGATCCTATAAATATTAGAAGTGAATTAATTAAAAATAGAGCATGGGTCAGTCCCATGTGTACTTATTCTTCTGATGAAGGTAAAGCTACAGATTGGCATTTGGTACATCTTGGATCAAGAGCCATGGGAGGTGCAGGGTTAGTTATGGTTGAAGCGTCGGCTGTTACAGCTGAAGGCAGGATTAGTCCGTGGGATATGGGTATTTGGAGTGATGAACATATTGCTCCTTTAAAAAAAATAACTGAATTTATAAAAAGTTGTGGTGCAACTCCTGCAATACAATTAGCTCATGCTGGAAGAAAAGCGTCAACTGACCGTCCATGGTTAGGAGGGAAAAGTATTGGCTTGGATAAAGGAGGGTGGAATCCAATAGCTCCTAGTAGTATTCGATTTAACAATGATTCTTTATTACCTGAAGAATTGTCTGTAAATGAAATTAAAAATGTTATTTCAAGCTTTGTAGATGCTGCTAACAGATCTGTTGAAGCAGGATTTAACGCTATAGAATTACATTTTGCACATGGTTATTTGGTACATCAATTTTTATCACCATTATCAAATATTAGAGAGGATGATTATGGAGGCTCTTTTGATTCGAGAATTTTGCTAGCTTTAGAAATTGCTTCTTCTGTAAGAAAAGCAGTTGGTGATGAAATTCCTTTATTTGCTCGTTTATCTGTTACGGAATATTTTACGGAAGGATGGAATATTGAAGATTCAATAAATTTATCAATAGAATTAAAAAAAGGCGGAATAGATTTAATTGATTGTTCTTCAGGTGGTAATTATTCAGATCAAAAAATAGATCTAAAACCAGGTTATCAGGTTCATTTGTCCGAATCAGTAAAAAAAGAAGCAGGAATTTTATCCGGAGCTGTAGGTTTAATTACTGACTCTATTCAAGCTCAGAATATTTTAGATAATGATCAGGCAGATGTTATATTTATGGCAAGAGAATATTTAAGAAATCCTTATTGGGCTTTAAATGCTGAAAAAAATAAAAGTTCATGGCCACTTCAATATCAAAGATCTATAGACTAATATGTAATGAATTATTAATTACATTAAAATGAATAAATTAATATTAAGAGCATATTCTGTACATATTTATACTACTCTCGGCATTGTATGTGGATTTTTTGCTCTTTCAGCAGTATATGAAGAAAATTTAAAAGATGCATTTCTTTATCTGGGATTATCATTATTTATAGATGGAACTGATGGATTTTTAGCGAGAAGATTTAAAGTAAGCGAATATGCTCCAAGGATTAATGGGGTGATTTTAGATGCAATTATTGATTATTTTAACTATGTTATTTTACCAGTAATAATAATTATAAAATTTCAATTTTTACCACATGGTATTTCTTATACTATTTGTATTTTGATTTTAATAGCCTCATGTTATACCTTTGCAAATGTTAAACAAAAAACAAAAGACAATTACTTTAATGGATTTCCGGCTCTATGGAATTTGTTGATTTTGTATTTTTATATACTTCAAACTGCACAAATTATAAATTTGTTTGCTGTGATTTTATCTTTGATTTGTACTTTTCTTCCAATAAAATATGTACATCCATTAAGAGTTGAAAATTATAAACTCTTAGCTATTTCTTTATTCTTTGTTTGGGGAATTACATCTGTAATATTAATTTATATGAATTCCAGAGAATTTTCATACCAAACTGTATTTTGGATATGGATTATTTCAAATGCTTTAATTTTCTTGGTTTCTTTAAAAAGAACATTCAAATTTTGAAATAGAATGTTCTTTTATAAATCAATACTATCTATCAAGCTTTCTATACTTTGATTTGAAGGAAACTTTGAGTGAAATTCGGTCATTAAATTTAATTCCTTCTCATTTAAAAACCAACTATAAAATTCAGAAAGTTTGTGATATTTGTTGCCATTTTTATTTGTATAGTATTTTTCTATTTCAATATCAATATCATATAAAAGATCTGCAATTTGTTTGGTTATATCAAATTGATCAGTTTTCGTAGGATTAAAATAATCGTATTCTTTGTAGTTATTAGGATTTGGTATTTTTAGTCTATCTGCCCATTCTTTATGTTCCCATTTTTTATGTACTTTTTTACAAGCTTTATTTTCATGAGTTTTCCATTTTAGAATTTTGGTAAGGTTCAGAAATTCCCATAATAGTATATCTTTGTCTTCAGCAATTGTTTTTTCAATCAATAGATTTCTATCTTTCATACAAATTAGTAAATATTATATGTTGTAATTTTAATAGATTATTAAATACTATATATATATGAAAGTAGGTAATTTTTTATTTCATCAGAGTAATTCCTCCGAAACTGATTCTAAGATAATAGATGAATGTTTAGAAAAAGACCATAAGAGACCAGGAGATTATGATTCAA
>CAZMBU010000070.1:0-5254 GCA_964564565.1 uncultured Dehalococcoidia bacterium
TTGCTTAAATTTCAATTTTAAATCCAAATTATGTATATGAAATTTTTACATTTTCTGATTTAAATATAACATAAATCTCGTCATTAATATTTAAATTCATTTTCTTAAATGAATATTCAGAAATATCTGAAACAACATCAAAACCAACATTGCAAAAAACCCTGACTTTAGATCCTATCAATTTTATATTATCTATCTTTCCTAAAAGAATATTTTCAGCATCAATATTATTAAGCTTATACTTTGATAGTATCACTGAATTTGATGGTATTAAAATTACTGCACTTTTAGACTCCAATTTATTTAAAGTATTGATTTTTACATTATTAATAGATATCGAATTGTTTGATATAGATTCATTAAGTACATAAATATTTTCAAATTCTGTATCGTTATTAGAAATATATGTCAATAATTGAGAATTTTTCACATCTTTGATTTGGCCATTTTCTATCAGCGCAACTTTATCACAAATAGATACAATTTCAGATATATCATGAGAAACATAAATTATAGGAATAGAAAATCTTTTATTTATTTTTTTCAAATATCCTAGGACCATTAATTTGGATTTAAGATCTAATTCTGATACAGGTTCGTCCATCAAAAGAACTGAGGGGAATCTTGCCAGTGCTCTTGCGATAGATATTTTCTGTGCTTCTCCTCCGGATAATTGACTAGGATATCTATGAATTAAATTTTTAACATTCATAATATCTATAATTTCTTCTACTTTAATTGCATTATCATCTTTATATCCATAACGAATATTTTCATCAACATTCATACTAGGAAATAAATTAGATTTTTGAGTAACATATCCTATATTCCTATGTTCTGCATTTATTGAAATATTTTTACTATTTAAAGAATTTGAATTTGAAATTTCATAAAGGATTTTATCATTTATTTTAATTTTTCCTATATCTGGAGAAATAAATCCCGCAATACAATTTAAAATAGTTGATTTCCCTGACCCGGAAGGACCAAATATACCATTGATTTTATTATTAAAATCCAAACTACATTTCAATACAAAATCCTGATATGTTTTTGTAATATTAATATTAATAAAATCCATATTTATCCTCTATTATTTTTAATAGACTTATTAATTAAAAAATAATTAATTAAAACTGCTAAAAACCCTAAACCAACAGAACAAAATATCAATAAACCTAAATCATTATCATTTCCTGTTTGTATTGACTGAAAAATTGCCAATGGAATAGTTCTTGAAATTCCTTGTATATTACCTGCAAAAATAATTGTAGCTCCAAATTCACCTAAAGAACGTGCGAATCCAAGTAAAATACCTGCAATAACTCCATATTTACTTTCTCTTAATGTAACAGTAAAAAACATCCTTAAATAACCAGCACCTAGAGATCTTGCTATTTTTTCTAAATCTCTATTTACAGAATCAAAAGCTATAATCACAGCTCTTGCCATCAAAGGAAAAGAAACTACAGAACATGCTAAAACAGCCGCCATTTTAGTAAATACTACTTCAATACCTAATACGCTATTAAGAAAAGCTCCCATAAAGCCTGTAGGACTAAAAATAATCAATAAAAAATATCCTGACAATACTGGCGGGAGAACAAGTGGAAGAGATACTAAAACATCTAAAATTAAATTTACACTTCTCGACTTGTATCTGGTAATTATTAAGCCAAATAATATTGCTAATGGAATATTTAATAAAGTAGCATAGATTGATACTTGTATAGTTAATATTAAAGCTTCAGTAACCAAAATTAATCCTGCGGAATTTTAAATCCATAATTAGTAAAAATATTTTTTGCTTCATCAGTATACAAATAATCCTCAAATTTTTTTACATTATCATTTGAATTAAAATATATTATCGGATACTCAATTTGATCATGCAGGTTTGAAGAAATATTCTTTGTATATATTTTATTTGGATATGTATTGAAATCTGTTATGTAAGCAAAAACTGCTTCTGATAACCCTAATCTTAAATGATTAACTGCATCTCTTACATTTTTAGTTTTAATGATTTTATTTTCGACATTCTTATAACCCGTTGAATGATTAATAGCTTGCATAGAATATTCTCCTGCTGGAGCTAATTCAGGATCTGCTATAGATATTCTTTTAAATTTTGGATCTAAAATAATTGTTTTTAATTCATTCTGATCCCAATTATTTGACTCAATTTCAGTAGCGATAACCAAAGTATTTAATACTAATAATTGTTTTTTATATATATCTATTTGTTTTGACAATAAAAAATCATACGGAGTATTCCCTGCAGAAATAAAGATATCAGGGTTAGCACCTCTAGATATTTGTGATGCCAAAGATTGAGAACCATTTAAATTCAACAAAATTTTAATTCCATATTTGTTTTCAAATAAGCTTTTAACTTCTGTCATAGGTTCAGACAAGCTAACTGCAGTAAATATTAAAAGTGATTCTTGATATTTGCGATTAGCAGAATAAAAAATTGACAATGAAATAACAATTGTCATAATTAATATAATAACTGTATATTTATTTTTGAACATAAAACAAAATAATAATTTAATAGGTTAATAATATAAATGAATGTTAAATCTGATAAGCAAAATTTGAATTATAAACTAACACCAAAGCAAATTCAAAAATATAGTCGCCATATAATTATGCCTCAAATTGGCAGTATAGGACAAAGGAAATTGCTTAACTCTAAAGTACTGATTATTGGCGCAGGCGGACTTGGTTCTCCCATAAGTATCTATTTAACTCTTGCCGGAGTTGGAACTATTGGAATTATAGACATGGATGTTGTAGATATATCAAATCTACAAAGACAAATATTGCATCAAGAAAATAATATCGGAGAGAAAAAAACAGATTCTGCAAAAGAAACATTACTTTCATATAATAAAGATTTAAATCTTGTAACATATGATGAACCTTTAAATTCAAACAACGCTGTGAATATTTTCTCTCAATTCGATATTATTATTAATGGAGCAGACAATTTTCCAGCAAGATATCTAGCATGTGATGCGGCTTATTTAACTAACAAACCTTTAGTAGATGGAAGTATTTTATTATTTGAAGGTCAATTAAGTACATATATCCCTAAAAAGGGATGCTACAGATGTTTATTTCCTGAACCTCCAAAGCCTGGAGAGGTTCCAAGTTGTGCTGAAGCAGGAGTATTAGGAATGCTGCCAGGTATAGTAGGAAGTATACAGGCAACAGAAGCGACAAAATTAATTTTAAACATAGGGGAAACCCTGCAGGGTAAATTACTTTTAGTTGATGCATTAAATATGGATTTCAGAACAATCAAATTAAAAAGAAACAAAAACTGTGTTTTATGCGGAACTAATCCCACAATTAATAAATTAATAGATTATGACACTTTTTGTGGAATTAATTAATTTCTATTAACTACAGTAAACTTTGCCTATCAATCAATTGCCCATCTTTGATAACATCAACAACAGTTCTTAAGTTTTCTATCTGCTTACTAGGATCTTCACTTACGATTAATATATCTGCCAATTTACCTGTTTCTATCGATCCCAAACTATCATCTATCCAACAAGATTGTGCTGCTATATCAGTAGCTGACATAATCGCTTCTACTGGACTCTGACCACCCTGAACATGTGCTTCTATTTCCTCAAAATAATTACCCATCTTATATTCACCCCAAGCTGAATCTGATCCGGCAGACATTGGAACACCTAAATTTATTAATTTATTAAAACATTCTAATCTGTGTTCCTGTTCTGTTCTAATAAAATCTAATTCTTCCTGATCTTGTTCAGTAAAATTATCATTTTCTTTCTTACTTTCCATTGTTTTAATCTTGAGAGAAGCTGCTCCTATTGTTGGATTAACATATGCTCCTTTCTCAGCAATTAATTCAGCTATATCCTCACGATATTTATTAGTACCATCTACTTCCTTAAATGTTCCATGAATAATAGTATCTATACCGGCATTTAAGACTCTTATCATAGCCTCAGAACTAGCACAATGTGCCGCAACATGCTTTCCGAATTTATGTGCTTCTTCTGCGATAACATTTAATTCTTGCTGAGAAAAGCTTGGCCTCAAAGGATGAGAAGTTGCAGTTGACCCTCCGGTTGCAGTAACTTTAATAAAATCTGCGCCTTGTTTAACAAGATATCGTACTGCAGCTCTGCACTGATCTTCACCGGTAATTTCTTCACCAAAATAGCCTAAATGGCCACCTATGATAGCTAACGGCCTACCACTTAATACCAATCTTGGTGATTCAGCAATATCCATTTCAGCTGCTTTTCTGAGATGAAATGCAGTATTATTTTTTGCACCGCAATCTCTGACAGTTGTAACTCCTGACTGTAAATGAACTCTGGCATTATTCGCCATATTAATTGATAATATTTCATCAGGAAGTGTGACCAACTCATCTCCTGTTCTGCCATCACCTATTCCACTTAAATGTACATGTGAATCTACTAAGCCTGGCAGTACAGTTTTATCTGAATAATCTAAAAGTTTATAATTTAAATTTTCAGGTATATCCAATTCCCCAGAAGGTTTTACATCTACAATCTGATTATCATTAATTACTATACTAATATCTTTTTTCACATTTTTACTTTTCCCATCAATAACTTGTCCAGCTTTAATAACTAATAATTGATTACTTTCATTTGTCATCATGTCCTCCTTAAAATTGTGCAGGTTTTATCTGCGAATAAGTTTTGTTAGATTCATCCGATCCTCTGTCAATATGTTGCCCCATCAAAAAGACTTCTTCAACAGTAGATAAATTTTTAATATCATCTAAGGGATTATTTTTTAAAATTGCAAAATCTGCAGATTTGCCTTTTTCAATACTCCCAACTGTATCTCCAAGCCCCAATGCCATAGCAGCATTAATTGTCACTGATTCTAATCCCTGATAATTTGAATATCCTGATTCAACTAATAATTCCGTTTCATGAAAAGTATTCCCTAAAGCATAATCACCCCAAGAAGAATCTGATCCGGTAATTACTTTTAAGCCCATATCTATCATTTGTCTGCAATGATCTAATTTAGTATCAAGACCTAATTTGGCTGCATCTAATCTAGCTTCCAAAATATCTTTTCTATCTCCTCTTATAGAAGAAGATAAACGCCTATTCTCTCCACCACCTAAAGAAGGATTTTCACCCATTGATAAACTCCACAATCTTGCACGCCCTACATGAAGAGTTGGATTTACATATGCACCCTTTTTAGCTATTTT